>JANNYL010000540.1:0-18390 GCA_031410075.1 Flavobacteriales bacterium | reverse complement strand
CCAACGAGCTTTTGCCCACATTGCTTCGCCCAATGAAGGCGTATTCCGGCAAGGTTGGCTTGGGCCAATGCTGGGCTTCGCGGCCACTGCCCAAGTGTTCGGCGATCAGGTTTTCCATGGGGAGAATTGCAAGTGATGATTGACGAATGGCTAGTAATGCGCATGACGCGGCGAAATACTCGCCACCCGCCACTTGCTGATCATTACTTGTATTTCAAGCGAGCGTCTTCGCCAACCAACCATCCACAATACCGTTGAATTTATCGGGGTGCTCCATCATCGCTGCGTGCCCGCACTCATCGATCCAGAACAACTCACTATGTGGGATCAACGAATGGAATTCTTCCGCGACATGCGGCGGCGTGATCGTGTCTTGTTTGCCCCAGATCAAGGCAACGGGCATCTTCAGGTTCGGCAAGTCCTTGGCCATGTTGTGGCGGATCGCGCTCTTCGCCAATGAAAGGATCCGTATCAGTTTGGCTTTGTCGTTCACCGTGGTGTAACACTCTTCCACCAGTGCATCGGTGGTGTGCTTGGGGTCGTGGAATGTCAAGGCGATCTTGGCGCGCAGGTACTCCTTGTCCTCCCGCCGCGGGAAGCCGCCACCAAAAGCGTTCTCGTACAGTCCACTGCTCCCCGTGAGGATCAAGGTTCGAATGTTTGCCGCGTGCTTCGTGCAATAGACCAGCGCAATGTGCCCGCCCAACGAGTTGCCCAATAAGTTGATCTCCGAAAAGCCCTTGTAGGTGATGAACCGATCGAGGTACTCCGCCAGCGCCGGGATGTTGGTGTTCAACATCGGTAGCGTGTAGAGCGGCAGCATCGGCATCACTACCCGGTACTTCTTGCCGAAGTAATTGATCGGCCCTTCGAAGTTGCTGAGCGCACCGAACAGCCCGTGCAAAAAGATCAACGGCGGACCGTCACCGACCTCGATGTACTTGAACTCTCCTTCTTCCTTCAACAGGGGTTGCATGGGTGCGATGGCGATGTTCCAAATGTAGTCGGACGATGCTCCGAAACTGATCATTCTTCATGCATCGCGTCAGATCCTGGTATTCAAGTACAAGACTTTCACTTGTCTTTCACTCTTCAGTTCCTGATGACGAGCACCAACGAGCCGATCGTGGACACGCGGGAGAACAGCAAAGAGGCATGCTGAACCATCCGCTTCGGGATCGCAGCAATTGGGCATTGGAGGTTGAACTGCTCGACCTGGCTGAACCGGGGAGATCCCTTCTCCCAAACCCGGATCGAGCCCATGGTCGGGATTGCATTTCAAGAACACAACGAGGAATCCCAGAAGTCACGCCCAGCCTGGTCGGGATGGGACTATCGACCATCAGAACCCTCATTTCGGCACTGAACCACTTGGCGTTCGAATGTTAACCCGCATGGGTTTTTCCGGCACTTCCTCCCACACCATAAAACCTCATATTTAACAGGGTTTTTATGCGCATTCCTTTTCGATAACTTACATTTGGACCCTCAAGTTATGAACAAAGTGCCCGATAGTGCCGGTAAGTGCCTGAGCAAGGATACTTTCGCCGCCATCTCGCACCGCCATGATCGCGTATGCTGAACCTGCTCGGAGAATTCGATTGTCGATTGGACGCCAAGGGGAGACTCGTGCTCCCCGCTCAACTGCGCAAGCAGCTGGGCGAGCAGGCGGACCGCGGCTTCGTAATGAACCGGGATGTTCACGCGCCCTGCTTGGTGCTCTACCCCATCAGTGTTTGGGAGGGCACCACCAAGAAGCTCGATCGGTTGAACCGCTTCATCAAACAGAACGCGGACTTCATCCGACGCTTTACAGCAGGGGCATCGCCCGTGTCGCTAGACCCTACCGGTCGTATGCTGTTGCCTTATGCCTTGATGAAGGATGCCCGAATGGGCAAGGACATCAAGCTGTTGGGCTCGGGCGATCGCATCGAGGTCTGGGACGCCAAGGCCTACACGGACATGCGGAACGAGGCAGTGGATATGAGCGTTCTGTCAGAACAAGTCATGGCTCCGTTGGGCAATGACGACGGGAAGTGAATACCACGCGCCCGTTCTTTTACATGATTGTGTCGATGCCTTGAAGATCCGCCCGGGCGGCATCTATGTTGATGTCACCTTCGGAGGCGGTGGTCACAGTACGGCGATCCTCGAAAAGCTCGATGAGACTGCTTCGCTGATCTCCTTCGATCGCGATAAGGACGCCTGGAAGAATGCGCCGAAGGATGCGCGGTTCACCTTGGTGAAGGCCGACTTCCGCTGGTTGAAGAACCACCTGCGCTTCCTGAAGAAGTTGCCCATCGATGGTCTTCTAGCGGATCTCGGTGTGAGTAGCCACCAGTTCGATACCGGTGCGCGCGGATTCAGCTTCCGCTTCGATGGTCCGCTCGATATGCGCATGGACCACCGCGCAAAGAAGAGCGCTGCTGATCTGGTGAACAGCTACGATGAAGTGCGTTTGGCTGAACTATTGCGCACCTACGGAGAAGTGGATGGAGCGATGCGCGTTGCGAAGACGATCGTTGCCGCACGGACCGCACAGCGCATCACCACCACGCAGCAACTGCTCGCCGCGCTGAAGCCCGTGACGCCGCGACAAGGCGATCACAGCTTTCTCGCACAGGTCTTCCAGGCGCTACGCATCGCGGTGAACGATGAGCTCGGATCGCTCGAAGCGCTGCTCAAACAAAGCGCCGAGGTGATCAAGCCCGGCGGCCGTTTGGTCGTGATGAGCTACCACTCCCTCGAAGATCGGATGGTAAAGAACTGGATGCGCGGTGGCGACTTCAGCGGAGAAGAGCACAAGGACCTATATGGCAATCGGATCAGACCATTCACCCCTGATAGCAACAAGGCGACACAACCAACAGATGAAGAAGTCGCACGGAACCCACGTGCAAGAAGTGCGAAACTGAGAACAGCTACAAAGACGTGAACAAGATCAGAGAGAAAATAGAAGTGGAGAAAGAGCCGGCGAAAGCCAGCTCGAAAAGCTCCAAGCCCGCGCGACTTCCACGGGCACTGATCAGCGTGATGAACGGATCCTTCCTCACCAAGGAAGCTGTTCTGGGGAACATGCGCTTCATCCTGTTCTGCGCCGGTTTGATGCTCTGCTACATCGCCTACGGTTACTGGACGGAACGCACAGTTCGTGACCTGGAGAAAACAAACTCCGAATTGAAAGAGATGCGGAGCGAATACCTCACCGTTCGCAGCCATCTCGAACAAGCGCAGCAGCAAAGCCATGTGGCCAGTGACATCAGCACGCTTGGATTGAAGGAGAGCAAAACGCCACCGATCCGCATTGCCGTGGAAAAGGATCAATTGGAAAAACCACAGCCCGAATGATGGCACCTGACAAGGTTCTGCGACTGCGCGTTGGCCTCGTGTACGGTTGCCTTGTTGCCTTTGGCCTGGCCATAGCGGTGAAGATGTTCACCATTCAGATCGCAGAAGGTGATAAGTGGCGCGAGCAAGCCAACAATGTGGCTACGGCTGTGCGCACGGTGCAGCCAGATCGCGGACACATCTACAGCGATGATGGACGACTGCTTGCTACCAGCGTTCCGGAATACGAGATCCACATGGATATGAAAGCGGAGGGCCTTACCGACAAGGTCTTCTTCCATGGCATCGACTCGCTCGCGCTCGGATTGAACACGCTCTTCAATGATCGCAGCGCAGCCGACTACAAGAACTCTTTGATGGACGCACATGCCCGCGGTGAACGCTATTTCCTGGTAAAGCGGAACGTTGACTACGAGCAAATGACGATGATGTCGCGCTTGCCGATCTACCGGATGGGCAGGCTGAAGAGCGGTTTGATCCCCGTGAAACATTACGAGCGCAAGCAATGGTTCGGTCGTCTTGGAAAACGGAGCATCGGCGATGTGCCCAGCGACAGTGGCAACTATGGGATCGAACGTGGTTTCGAAGCAGTGCTCCATGGCACAGCCGGAAATCAGTTGGAGCGTCGACTGGTCGGTGGTGCATGGATGCCGATCGATGATGGTGAAGGACAGGAGCCGATCGCCGGAAGCGATATCCACACCACGATCGACATCAACCTGCAAGATGTTGCCGACGCAGCGTTGGAGGCGCAATTGAGGAAAAATGGTGCGCACCACGGTTGTGTGGTGGTGATGGAAACGAAGACCGGTTTCATCAAGGCTATCAGCAACCTGACGCTGGTGAAGGATAGTACGTACGCCGAAGTGGAGAACTACGCCGTAGGTCATGCAACGGAACCGGGTAGCACTTTCAAGACAGCGAGCCTGATCGTTGGCTTGGAGGATGGTCTCATGAAGCCGACCGATCCATGGGACACACACGGCGGCGAGGTAGTGTACAGTGGCATCAAACTACCCGATTCACACAAGAAACCCGGCATACTCACACTGCATCGTGCATTGGTGGTGAGCAGCAACACGGTGATATCCCAGGCCATCTACAAGGCCTATAACAAACAGCCGGAGAAGTTCATCAGCGGCCTTCGCCGCATGGGCCTTGGTTCGCCACTCGGCGTTCGTATTCCTGGCGAAGCGATGCCGATCCTGTACGGACCGGACAACAAGAAGGTCTGGAGCAGGATCAGCCTGCCGTGGAACAGCGTGGGTTATGGTCTCACCATAACTCCATTGCAAACGCTCGCTTTCTACAACGCGATCGCGAACAATGGTCGCCTGATGCAACCGCTATTCGTAACCAGTGTTACGCGCAACGGCAAAGAGACGGAACGGTTCGAGCCCGTGACCTTGAACGAAAAGATCGCGAGCGATGCCACGTTGGCGAGTATCCGAAAAATGCTCGAAGACGTGGTGGATACAGGAACCGCAACGAATTTGCACAGCGCCCATTTCAACATCGCTGGCAAGACGGGTACCGCGCAGATCGCGTCCGGAAACGCCGGCTACAAAGTGAACGGCGTGAGCTACCAAGCTTCGTTCGTAGGCTACTTCCCCGCGGAAGCACCTCGATACACCTGTATCGTAGTGGTGAGTTCGCCCTCACAAAAAGGCTACTACGGTAACGTGGTAGCAGGACCGATCTTCCGTGAGATCGCTGACAAGCTTTACGGAAACCGCCTTGACATGCAGGACGCGAAACAGCTCGCGTACCTCGACAGCTCGCGACGCAGCCGTGGTTCGCGCACCCCGCTCACGTTCGCAGGGAACTCACATGACCTTATCACCGCAGCGCAGGTGTTGAACATTCCCGTGAAGATCACGAGCGAAAGTGAATGGGTGAACACGCAAGCCGCTGACAGTGCCGTATTGCTCACGCCACGGAACATTCCCGGTGATCAGCTCGGCATGGTGCCGAACGTGATGGGAATGGGCCTGAAGGACGCGCTCTACATACTCGAGAATCGCGGGCTGAAAGTGCGCATCGTGGGTAGCGGCATGGTGAAGAAACAATCGCTGCAGCCGGGTTCACGCTGCTTCAACGGATCATCCATTACGCTGGAGCTGGTATGAAGTTGCTGAAGGATATCCTCTACAAAGCGCGGCTCGAACAAGTGGTCGGCAGCACCAACGCCGCCATCGAACTGATCACGTTCGACAGCCGCGCAGTAAAGCCCTTCACAGCCTTCGTTGCCATCAAAGGCACCAAGAGCGACGGCCACGATTTCATCGCTAAAGCGGTAGAGCTGGGAGCAACCGCGATCATCTGTGAGACACTTCCTGAGGTGTTGAAGGAGGGTGTGACCTATGTGCGCGTTGCCGATAGTCAGCACGCATTGGCCGTGCTCGCGTGCAACTTCTACGATGACCCAAGCAAGGACTTGAAGTTGGTCGGGGTCACCGGCACCAACGGCAAGACCAGTGTTGCCACACTGCTCTACAAGCTGTACAGATCTCTGGGATACAAGTGTGGATTGATCAGCACAGTGGAGATCCGCGTTGGGATCAAGACCATCGACTCTACGCACACAACGCCTGACAGCGTGCGCTTGAACGAGCTGTTGCGCACCATGGTCGAGGAAAAGGTGACCCACTGCTTCATGGAAGTGAGCAGCCACAGCATTGTTCAGGAACGCGTCACAGGCCTGCATTTCGTCCTCGGTGCTTTCACCAACATCACACACGACCACCTTGACTATCACGGCACGTTCGCCGAGTACATCAAGGCTAAAAAGCGCTTTTTCGATCAGCTCCCCGAAGACGCGTTCGCACTTACCAACGCAGACGATCCCAACGGTGGTGTGATGCTGCAGAATACCAAAGCCAAAAAGCGGAGCTACGCCGTGCGGAACATGGCTGACCATCGCGCGCGCATCATCGAGAACGCCATTACAGGCTTGCACCTGAATATCGACGGCCACGATGTGTATTCGCGTCTCATCGGCGAATTCAATGCGAGCAATTTATTGGCTGTGTACGGCGCGGCCACGCTGCTGGGCGAAATGCCGTTGAACGTACTTACAGCCTTGAGCGACCTGGAACCACCACGTGGAAGGTTCCAGATCATCCGCGGCGCAGGCGGGGATACGCGTGCGAGCATCATCGGGATCGTGGACTATGCGCACACACCCGATGCACTGAAGAACGTGCTGGCTACGATCAACGCCACTTGCCGGGATGAACAACGTGTGATCAGCGTAGTGGGCTGCGGTGGTGACCGGGATCGAACCAAGCGCCCGATCATGGCACGCATCGCTGCGGAAATGAGCGACCAAGTGGTGATCACCAGCGATAATCCGCGTAGCGAAGATCCGAATACGATCATCCACGAGATGCGAACCGGTCTCGCACAGGGCGACATGCAACGTGTCTTCGTGAACGCCGACCGCAAAGAAGCGATCCGTATGGCGGTAGGACTTGCGAAACCGGGCGATGTTGTGCTCGTGGCCGGTAAAGGGCACGAGACCTACCAGGAAGTACAGGGCGTGAAGCACCCGTTCGACGACGCCGCGATCCTGAAGGAAACCCTTGAGTTGATGCACAGATAGGCATGTTGTACCATCTGTTCAAATACTTCGATTTCTCGCTTCCCGGAAGTGGTGTGTTCAATTACATCACGTTCCGCGCTGGCATGGCTTTGTTCGTGTCGCTGATCATCACATTGTGGTTCGGCAAAGGCATCATCAAGTGGCTTCGCCACATGCAGGTCGGAGAGACCGTGCGGGATCTCGGCCTCGAAGGACAGATCCAAAAGCAGGGCACTCCTACCATGGGAGGGGTCATGATCATTGCGGGTATCGTGATCCCGACGTTGCTGTTCGCGCGGTTGAACAACGTGTACATCCTGCTCATGCTCGCCAGCACATTGTGGCTCGGTGCGATCGGTTTCGTGGATGACTACATCAAGGTTTTCAAAAAAGACAAACGTGGTCTTGCGGGTACAAGCAAGGTGATCGGCCAGATCGCGATCGGACTGGTCGTGGGCCTCACGGTCTATTTCCATCCGAGCATTCGTACGAAGGTTGAAGTACCCGAAGTGCTGGCTCAACAGTTCAATGAAGACGAGATCACACGGTTCAAAGACAAGCAAGGAGAAACGCATTTCCTGCTGGATCGCAAGTCACCGAACACCACGATCCCCTTCGTGAAAGAGAACGAGTTCAACTATTCCTCATTCCTGAAAGTGTTCGGTAACGGTGCACGCAAATACACGTGGATCATTTATGTGTTCGCGGTGATCTTCATCATCACCGCGGTGAGCAACGGAGCCAACATCACCGATGGCATCGATGGTTTAGCGGCCGGTACCAGCGCCATCATCGTACTGGCGCTCGGTATTCTGACGTACGTGGGCGGCAACATCGTGTTCAGTCAATACTTGAACGTGATGTACATACCCGGTATCGGTGAGCTCGTTGTCTTCATCGGCGCCATGCTCGGCGCGTGCATCGGGTTCCTCTGGTACAATACCTATCCGGCACAGGTTTTCATGGGTGATACGGGCAGCCTCATGCTAGGCGGCACCATAGCGACTCTCGCGATCCTCGTACGAAAGGAATTGCTGATCCCCGTGCTCTGCGGCGTCTTCGTGGTGGAGAACCTGAGCGTGATGATGCAGGTCTCGTACTTCAAATACACGAAGCGGAAATATGGCGAAGGTCGACGGATCTTCAAAATGAGTCCACTGCACCATCACTACCAGAAACTCGGTTACCACGAAAGCAAGATCGTCGCTCGCTTTTGGATCGTTGGTGTAATGCTCGCAGTGCTCACGCTCGTAACGCTCAAGCTACGATGAACGAGCTGGTGGTGCTGGGAGCACAGGAAAGCGGAACGGGAGCAGCATTGCTCGCGAAAAAACGTGGCGTACCTGTGTTCGTAAGCGACGCAGGTCACATCAAAGCGGATTACAAGAAGATACTCCTCGAACACGACATCGAATTCGAGGAAGGTGGACATAGTGCGAACCGGGTGCTTGGCGCCTCAGAGATCGTCAAGAGCCCAGGCATTCCTGATTCAGCCTCGCTCGTTCGGGCGGCCACCGAAAAAATGATCCCGGTGATCAGCGAGATCGAGTTCGCATCGCGCTACACAAAAGCGAAGATCATCGGTATCACCGGCAGTAATGGCAAGACGACAACCACCTTGCTTATCGGCCACATGCTGAAAAAGGCGGGGCTCGATGTCGCCGTCGGAGGAAATGTCGGCACCTCATTCGCCGGACTGGTCGCAGAACGTGACTATCCGATCTACGTGCTCGAGTTGAGCAGTTTTCAATTGGACGGCATCCGCACGTTCCGGCCCCACATCGCAGTTCTTACGAACATCACGCCGGACCACCTGGACCGCTACGCGTATGAAATGCGCAACTACGTGGCCAGCAAATTCCGGATCGCGTTGAACCAGCGCGACACGGACCATTTCATCTACTGCGCTGATGATGCTGAGACCATGACCGGTCTATCCGCCCATCCTGTAAAGGCCCAACGTGGGCCGATATCTCTTACAAGTACACATCCACAAGGCGCCTACCTACAAGACAAAACCATCCATTTCACCGTTCACCAAAACCATTTCAGTATGAGCATTCTCGAACTCGCCCTCCAAGGAAGACACAACGTATACAACAGTATGGCCGCCGGTATCGTGGGGCGCGTTATGGATCTGCGCAACGATACGATCCGCGAAAGCCTCAGTGACTTCCAGAACGTGGAGCACCGCCTGGAAAAATTAGGCACCGTGAATGGTATCGAGTTCATCAACGACAGCAAAGCCACCAACGTGAACAGCACTTGGTACGCGTTGGAGTGCATGGAAAAACCAGTGATCCTTATACTCGGCGGCACCGACAAAGGCAACGATTATTCCTCGCTCCGCGAACTGGTGAAGCAGAAGGTAAAAGCCATTGTGTGTTTGGGTCTGGAGAATGAAAAGATCCACGCTGCTTTCGGCGATCTGGTGAAAGTCTTCGTTGACACGAACACGGCCGCGAAAGCCGTACAAGAGAGCTACGACCTCGCGGAGCAAGGTGATGTGGTGCTTCTTTCCCCAGCGTGCGCCTCGTTCGATCTATTCGAGAATTACGAGGAGCGTGGACGAAAATTCAAAGCCGCTGTGAAGGCTCTTTGAAGGTTACCGAAGCGATCGCTCCGTTCATCAGAAATAAAACAAGCCTATGGACCAGGACACCTTCTACAGACTTATCGGACAGACCGCTGCGACCCGTCTTGTGCAGGCACGCAGTGAGAGCCTCACCGAACAACAGAGCGGACCGCACAGCCTGGAATATGTGAGCGAGGTGAACGGTGTGCAATACATAAACGACAGTAAGAGCACCTTCTTGGATGCTACGCTTCGTTCAATGAGCCACATCGAAAAACCGATCGTTTGGATCGCTGGAAATCTCGCAGCGGATATTGGCCAGGGCTATGTGCAGGAGTTCCTGAGAGAGCGTGTGGTAGCGCTCGTGCTCTTCGGCAAACCAGGCGAACGCGGTATCGAGGCGCTCAAGCCGTTCACTGAACACATGTATACCGCCGAAGAATTGCGCACGGCCGTTTTCGTTGCCAGAGAACTCGCTCGTAATGGCGAGGTCGTTCTCTTCTCTCCGGCATGCCCGAGTGGCGATGGTTTCGCGAACTACGAGGAACGCGGTACCGAGTTCAAGCGCGCGGTGAAAGACCTATAACCCATGAAGACCGTAGTTAGCACCAAGGAGCAAGGAGCGAGCAGCAAGCAGTAAGCCGCTACACATACACACGAACTGCAACTGCCTTCTGCCGCTGACCAATCTTCAACCGCATTCGCCGAAATGAACAACCTCTTCAACCAACACCTCAAAGGCGATCGCACCGTTTGGATGGTCGCTTTGATCCTGGGCATCGTGAGCCTGTTGGCGGTGTATAGTGCATGCAGCTGGATGGTCTGGCGCCATGATGGTGGCACGTTGGGTGTGTTGTTCAAACAAGGCATGATGCTCGCCGCCGGAGGGTTCATCATGTACATGGCGAGCAAATTGAAGTACACGGTTTACTCGCGACTATCGCAGGTGTTGCTCGGTGTTACGATCGGCCTGCTATTGCTCACACTGCTCATCGGTTCCAATGTGAACGGAGCATCACGTTGGCTTGTGATCCCAGGCCTTGGCCTAACGTTCCAAACGAGTGATCTGGCGCGTGTGGTGATCATCGTATATCTGGCGCGTGTGCTGGGGCGCGACCGCGAAGAACCTTGGACATTCAAAGAAGTCATCCTGAAACTGATCCTCCCAGTAGGTGCTGTTTGCGGCTTGATCCTCCCGGCGAACTTCTCCACCGCAGCTCTTCTTTTCGGAACATGCATGATCCTGATGTTCATCGGACAAGTTCCGCTCAAACACATGCTGAGTATCTGCGGGATCGCAGTGGGTGGGTTCCTCGTGCTGCTTCTGCTTGCGAAGACCAGCCCCGAACTATTGCCGCGTTTGAAAACGTGGGAAGCGCGCCTTTCCAATCATGGCGGTGAGGACCGTGACGCGAACTATCAGGTGAACAATGCCAAGATCGCCATCGTGCATGGCGGCTTCATACCGAACGGGCCCGGCACCGGCACATCCCGGAATTTCATGCCGCACCCGGAAAGCGATATGATCTATGCGTTCATCATCGAAGAGTACGGATCGATCATCGGTGGGCTTGGCCTGCTCCTTCTCTACCTTATTCTGTTGTTCCGTGCGGTGAAGATCTCCAACAAAGTGGAGAAGAACTTCGGAAAACTCGTGGCCATAGGCCTCGCGTTGGGTCTGGTTTTGCAAGCGCTGGTGAACATGGCCGTTGCCGTGAACCTGGTGCCGGTGACCGGTCAACCGCTTCCCTTGGTGAGCATGGGCGGCACCAGCTTGTGGTTCACCTGTCTTGCACTGGGCATCATTGTAAGCGTCAGCCGCAGTGTATACGACATCGAAGCACAACCAACTGCTGGTACCGGGTCGAGCCCAGGACGACAGCGTAAATCGTCTGCCAATGACCCAGACATCGCGATCGCTTAAGATCATGATCTCCGGTGGCGGAACGGGTGGGCACATCTTTCCGGCCGTGGCGATCGCCAACGCAGTGAAAGAGCGTGAACCGGATACGGAGTTCCTCTTCGTGGGCGCAGAGGGGAAAATGGAAATGGAGAAAGTCCCCGCCGCCGGTTACCGCATCGAAGGTTTGCCGATCCGTGGTTTTCAGCGAAGCTCTCTTTGGAAGAACATCGGACTGCCTTGGCGTCTGGTAAAGAGCATGATGAAGGCCCGGCGATTGGTGCGTGAATTCAAACCGAACATTGCTGTGGGTGTAGGTGGTTACGCCAGTGGACCTACCCTGGCAGCGGCACAACGCGCAGGTGTGCGCACGCTCATCCAAGAGCAGAACAGTTATCCTGGGGCAACGAACCGCTTGCTCTCCAAAAAGGTGGATCGCATTTGCGTGGCCTATGCTGGAATGGAGAAATTCTTTCCAAGCGAAAAGCTCCTCCTCACAGGCAATCCAGTGCGGCAGGAAGTAGTTCGTCTCGCAGGAAAAGGGCCACGCGGGCTGGAACATTTCGGCTTTCGCGAAGGAGGACCTATCGTTTTCGTTACTGGTGGAAGTCTGGGTGCTCGCGGGATCAATCGCGGGATCGAAGCAGCTCTGCCCCTGCTGAAAGCAAAAGGCATTCAGCTCATTTGGCAAACGGGTACACCCTACTTCGCACAGGCCCAAAAAGCCGCCATTAAACTGGGCTATGGTGATTGCAAGGTGGTCGAATTCGTCAGTAAAATGGACTACGCCTACGCTATCGCAGACCTTGTTGTAGCACGCGCTGGTGCCATCAGCGTAAGCGAGTTGCAGCTCGTGCAACTACCTGCGATCCTGGTCCCCTTACCCACCGCAGCAGAAGACCACCAAACCATGAACGCACGGACTCTCACTGATCGAGGTGCGGCGGTTCTTGTGAAAGATGAACGCGCTGTGGAAGACCTCGGAAACGAGATCATCCGGCTGATCGAAGATGAAGGCGCACTTTCGAAACTGCGCACAGCGATCGCTTCCCTCGGCCAACAGAACGCCGCCGAAGCGATCGCCGTTGAGGTGATAAGACTTGCAAGATCATGAGCTCCGAACGCCCATCGTATCTGTATTTTATCGGTATTGGCGGCATCGGAATGAGCGGCCTTGCGCGCTACTATCGTCGGCGTGGAAGCGTAGTGGCAGGTTACGACAGAACGCCGAGCGAGCTTATCGGCCAGCTGCGCATGGAAGGTATCGAAGTGCAATTCGATGAGAACCCGAGCCTCATCCCTTCAGAGTTCCAAGAGGCGCACGCGGATCAGGTATTGGTCGTTCGCACGCCCGCTGTTCCGATCAGCAGTCCACTATTGAAATACTGGGAAGACAAAGGTGCTCTAATTCTGAAACGGAGCGAGGTGCTCGGCATGATCACACGGGATCGCCGCACGATCGCAGTGGCTGGCACGCATGGAAAAACAACCGTGAGTACCATGCTGGCCTACCTGCTTACAGAAGGCGGGATAAAGTGCAACGCGTTTCTGGGTGGGATCAGTGCGAACTACGGAACGAACGTGCTCTTGAACGACGACGCGGCTGTTAATGTGGTGGAGGCTGACGAATATGATCGCAGCTTTTTGCGTTTGTCTCCAAGCGAGGCGATCATCACCGCAATGGATCCCGATCACTTGGACATATACGGAACACCGGAGGCCATGTACGCGGCCTACGGCAAATTCGCGACGTTGGTCACCGGAAAGGTTCTGGTACATGAACGGATCGCGTCGCTTCTATTGAGCAACGTGAGCTCGAACGAGATCGCGAGACGCACACAGACATACTCCATCAACGCCACCCGTGAACCACGGGCAGAGAATATTCGTGTTGCGGATGGCACCTATCGTTTCGACCTGGTAGCGGAAGGCCGAACCATCAAGGACATTTCAATGGGAATGCCGGGGCGCCACAATGTGGAGAATGCGATCGCCGCAAGTGCCATGGCCCTCAGCCTGGGGGTACCCAATGACAAACTCCGTAAAGCGCTTTCCTCGTTCCGTGGCGTCAGCAGGCGATTCGAACTACGCGCGAAAACGGATACCAAAGTCTTCATCGACGACTATGCGCACCATCCCGCTGAGCTTGTTGCGGCCATCAGTAGTGCCAAGGAATTGTATCCCGGCCGGAAAGTCACAGGCATATTCCAACCGCATCTTTTTTCCCGCACACGGGATCTGGTGCTCGAGTTCGGCCAAGCTCTGGCCCTGCTGGACGAGCTGATCCTGCTGGACATATACCCGGCGCGGGAAGAACCCATCCCCGGGGTAACAAGCCGTTGGATGCTGGAATACGTGCCCATGATGAACAAAACGGTGTGTACAAAGGAGAACCTGTTACCCCTTCTACGCAACCGCAAACTCGACATCTTGCTCGCGCTTGGCGCGGGTGATATCGACCGCCTGGTTCCAGGCATCGCCGCATTGATCGAAGAGGTATGAAGCAGAAGATCCAACACATGTTGCGCCTATCCGGGATGGTCCTGGGTGTGGTCGCCATCGTGGCACTACTGGGCTTCGCAGCGCGCAATACCAACACTACGCCAGTGAAGGAACTCGCGGTAACAGTTGTTGCTCCCGAAGGGGTTCACTTTATCGATGAGAACTCCGTACGCCAGCAAGTGTTGACCGCGACCGATGCGGTGATCGGCTCGCCTATCGGCGAAGTGGACATGGTCGCAATAGAACAAGGGTTGCGCAATATCGGCTGCGTTGCCAACGCGAATGTCTACCACACAATGGATGGAACACTGCACGTTGCCGTGAAGCAACGTGAACCGATCGTGCGTGTGATCAATTATGACGGCAGCAGTTTCTACATCGACCGTGAAGGCTGGACCATGCCGCTCAGCGCGAACTACACTGCACGTGTGGCAGTGGTAACGGGTATGCTCTTCGAACCGTTCGCCCAAGGAACGCCGGTCGACCTGTCACAGATCACGGACAGCCTTCGTAGCGCCACACACTGCGATGAGATCTACGCGCTCGCCAAAACCATCTCCATGGATGCCGGATGGAACGCTTTGTTCGATCAGGCCGTGATCGATGCTACTGGTGAATTCGAATTGATCCCGCGCATAGGCGGTAACCGGGTGAAGGTCGGAAGGCTTGACGGGGGTGATGCTGCTACGACTTTGAGCACACGATTGGAAAAGCTCAGGACATTCTACCAACAAGGCATTCCGCAAAGCGATTGGCGCATGTACAGCACCATCGACACGCGCTTTGCCGACCAGGTGGTCTGTACCAAGCGTAGTGACTATCGACCCGCTCCCTTGCCGAAAAAGATCGTCGGGAGCGCATTAACAGCTCAAGCAACCACACCGAATACCACGCGACGTTGATCGTCACCCCAACAGAAGATGGAGAAGCAACAGCATAATGACATTGTAGCCGGCCTTGATATCGGCACCACCAAGATCGCGTGCATCGTAGGCCGCCGTAACGAGCAGGGCAAGATCGAGATCCTGGGAATGGGCAAGGCCAAGAGCGATGGCGTGAACCGTGGCGTGGTGAGCAACATCCAGAAGACCGTGGACAGCATCAAGCTCGCGATCCGCGAAGCCGAAGACAGCGCCGGTGTGGATATCGCCACAGTGAACGTGGGTATCGCCGGTCAACATATCCGCAGCATGCACCATCGCGGGATGATCACACGACAGAACGCCAATATCGAAGAGGAGATCCGGCAGAGCGACATCGATGCACTGATCGACGACATGCACAAACTTGTGATGCCACCCGGAGAAGAGATCATCCACGTGATACCGCAGGAGTACATCGTGGACCATGAGCAAGGGATCAAGGATCCGATCGGCATGAGCGGGGTGCGAATGGAAGCGAATTTCCACATCATCAGCGGACAGCTCACCGCAGCACGCAACATCAACAAGTGTGTACATCGGGCTGGCCTCGAAGTGACGGAGCTGATCCTGGAGCCGCTCGCCAGCGCAGACGCTGTGTTGAGCGCCGAAGAGAAGGAAGCGGGCGTAGTGCTTGTTGACATCGGTGGCGGCACCACCGACATCGCCATCTTCAGCGATCACATCATTCGGCACACTGCCGTGATCCCTTTCGGTGGCAACGTGATCACCGATGATATCAAAATGGGATGTGCGATCCTGCGCGATCAGGCGGAGACATTGAAGACCCGTTTCGGCAGTGCTCTTGCTGCGGAGAACAAAGAGAACGAGGTGGTGTGCATACCAGGGCTGAAGGGTCGAGAACCCAAAGAGATAAGCTTGAAAAACCTCGCGCACATCATCCAATGCCGCATGGAGGAGATCCTCGAGCACGTTCACTTCGAGATCAAGAACAGCGGGCTGGACAAGCAACTCAGTGCAGGTATCGTTCTCACCGGAGGCGGAGCGCAGTTGAAGCATTTGCGCCAACTGACCGAATACGTCACCGGAATGAGCGTTCGGATCGGCTACCCCAACGAGCACCTCGCAAAAAGCAATGTGGACGCCGTGACCAGTCCGCTTTTCGCGACCGGTGTTGGCTTGGTTATGAAGGGCTTCGACTATCTCGACCTGCATAAGCCACGCATGACGGATGCAACACCAGCCAAAGTGAAGGGGCATAGCCAACCGAGCAAAGTCGGCGGTTTCTTCGACCGTGTGCTGAAAGGTGCTACCGAATTGTTGAACGATGATGAAGCCTGAAAACAGGCACTGAGCGATTGAAAGGAATGCCCACTACGAATTCCTGATGCCCGGTTCCAAATGATCCCTGACCTCCTACCCTGACCCACCCAATCCCCATAACCATGAAATTCGAATTACCCACCGAACTAGCCAGCATCATCAAGGTGATCGGCGTGGGTGGCGGCGGCAGCAACGCCGTTAACCACATGCATGCCCAAGGCATCAATGGTGTGGACTTCATCATTTGCAACACCGATAAACAAGCCCTCGACATCAGCCGGATCCCGGTGAAACTCCAGATCGGGACCGCCCTCACCGAAGGTCTCGGTGCAGGTAGTGTGCCTGAGCGCGGCGGACTCGCTGCCCAGGAGAACATCGATGAGATCCGTCAGCTGTTGAGCACCCGAACGAAGATGCTCTTCATTACCGCCGGCATGGGCGGTGGCACTGGCACTGGTGCCGCTCCGGTGATCGCACGGGTGGCACGTGACATGGGTATTCTCACCGTAGGCATTGTTACCATGCCCTTCATCTGGGAAGGTCGCAAACGCAAGCAACAAGCCAGCGCGGGCATTGATGAAATGCGCAGTGCAGTCGACACATTGTTGGTGATCAACAACGATCGCCTGCGCGACCTCTATGGCAACTTGACGATGGACGATGCCTTCGCGCATGCTGACAATGTGCTGACCACCGCAGCGCGCGGAATTGCGGACATCATCAACAAGACCGGAAAAGTGAACGTCGATTTCGAGGACGTGCGCACCGTGATGAGCAACAGCGGTGTTGCGATCATGGGCATGGCCGAAGCTGAAGGGGAGGATCGCGCCATTCGTGCCGCGCAAGAAGCCCTGTCTTCGCCTTTGCTGAACGACAGCGATATCAAGGGTGCCAAGTTCGTCTTGCTCAACATCGCACTTGGTGATCGCCAGATGCAAATGGACGAAATGACCGAGATCACCGACCACATTCAAGACGCCGCAGGCAGCAGTGCTGATGTGATCTGGGGTTACTGTCACGACGAAAGTCTCGGTGACAAATTGCGTGTTACCGTGATCGCTACGGGGTTCAACCAGAATGAACTGACCGGCGGTCTGGAGCCAAAAAGGGAAGAACGCAAGGTGACCATGCTCGGCGACATCTCGCCAACGATCATCACTTCACCTATCGTGAATCCAGTTACCGGTTCTTCAACGCCCAAGGTTGAAGTTACCGCTGAAGAGGATGAGGAGAAGCCACAGCCTTTCATCAAGGTGATACCCGCGACACCTGCCGAACCAGTAGCGGAAAAACAGCGCGAACAACGCTCCATCGAGTTCGAGGTGGAACCAACTTTTACTCCGCGGCCTGCAGCGGTGAAGCAGCCAGCCGAACCGATCGAAGAGAAAAAAGTATTCGAACTCTATGCTACGGAAGCCCCGAAAGAAACTGCTGTAGGCACAGCGAACGAGAATTCACAGCCCTCACCAATAGCAGCACCAATAGCTGTTGAAGCCAAAGCCAGCCAGCCCGAACATCAGAACCGGGTGGAGGACCGCTTGGCCCGTATGCGTGAAATGACCATGAAGTTGCGTCAGCCCAATGGGTTGGCTGACCTGGAACGTGAGCCGGCCTACAAGCGGAAGAACCCAGGCTTCAGCGACACACCTCACAGCAGTGAAAGCACCATCAGTCGGTATTCGCTGAGCGAAGGGACCGACGAGAACGGCGAACGCAGCGTTCAATTGAAGAAGAACAACCCGTTCATCCACGATCAACCGGACTAGATCGTAATGAGTTTGCAAGAGCGCATCGACGCAGACATCAAAGCAGCCATGCTTGCCCGTGAAAAGGACAGGCTCAATGTGCTGCGGGCGATCAAAAGCGCCATTCTGTTGGAACTGACCAAGGAAGACAGCAACGGGGTCGTAAGCGATGAGGCTGGAATGCGGATCCTCCAGAAGTTGCACAAGCAACGAACAGAGGCTGCTGCGATCTATCACCAGCAAGGACGAGCGGATCTGGCCGCTGAAGATGATGCCCAAGCGAAGGTGATCGAGGCATTTCTGCCGGCCCGCATGGGTGAAGCCGAGATCCATGCTGCGGTGAAGAACATTCTGGACGGTATCGGAGCCAAGAGCATGGCCGATATGGGTCGTGCGATGAAGAGCGTGAATGAGCAACTGGCCGGTAAAGCGGATGGCAGCGCAATAGCAAGCGCCGTGAAAAAAGTCTTGTCCGCAGGCTGAACGAATTGTGGGATGGGTAGACGCCGACGGCGCTGGGCCTGTAAGCTCAG
>JANNYL010000539.1:0-13904 GCA_031410075.1 Flavobacteriales bacterium | reverse complement strand
GTGCGGTTATTCTCACTCATTTCCGCTGGCGGGGTTACTTCCTTCTTCTCTGCTTCAACCGGAAGCTCTTTGTGATGCGCACAAGCTGCAACAAGGAGGAAAGCGAACAGGGCCAAAATCGGTTTCATGATCAGGGGTTGTTGACGGGTTTCAGGAAGTGCAACTGATGTGCCAAGGGCAGGGTGAGCGATCGGGGCGATCTCCGTACACCGCATTCATAATTCACGTTTGCTCATCCGATGTTCAACAGCGCGTGGAAGTACGCTGCGTGCATAAGGACCCGAGGAGTGGAACGAGTCTCGGAGATGCTCCACCTTTATGTGTTTCGCGCGTAATGAAAGCGGCGGAAATGTACGTGCTGGCCATGGATCAACGCCGCTTGCACTTGCTCTAGGTTAGCTCCGTGTTGGATCCCAACGAGTTGCGGATTTTCGACCCTGCCGTGCCGCGACCTTGTTCTAGCTTGCCCGAAATCAACATTCAATGCGTTCCATCGCTTCTTCGCTAACCGTTCTTCTATTGGCTGCGCTTGGCGCAGGGGTTCAGGCTCAAGGGCCAGTGAACGACCCTTCTCCTAATGCGGCGGCTGGAGCAACGTATACAGGGCAGATCACGAAGTTGCGGGTGGAACCCCCGCTTTCGTCGCGGGCATACTTGATCCCCGCAGTGCCTTTGACCGAAGCTCCCCAAGACGGTAGAGCATCCAAGAACCTGGTAGTGCCCGGCAAGGATCGGCAAACCACGAACGA
Source organism: Flavobacteriales bacterium (assembly GCA_031410075.1). GTDB lineage: Bacteria > Bacteroidota > Bacteroidia > Flavobacteriales_F > PHOS-HE28 > PHOS-HE28. The sequence continues at coordinate 13,155 of JANNYL010000539.1, read as the reverse complement.
TCAACTGGCAAGCCATCCTCATCGCCTGAAAGGTCGTCTTCAAAGCAGGGCACCATCCCTTGTTTTCGATGTGAACAACAGTGTATCACCTCCTTCAGACCCCGCAATAGCGGTTGGTTTGGAACACGTGTTCATTGTATTCAACACAGGCTTCATTATCTATGATAAGGCTGGGAACGACCTGACCGGTGAACTCAATGTGAACAATATTTTTTCACCCAATGGATGTTGCGATCTGACGGCTTCGTACGACGTGGCCGCTGATCGATGGGTCATTACGTATTTGTTGTTCAGCGGGGCAGAGATCGCTGTTTCCGAAGGACCTGACCCGATCAATACGGCATGGAGCATTTATTCCATAACCCAGATAAACGACTACCAAAAACTATCTGTTTGGAGCGATGGGTATTACATCACTGACAATAACGGATCGAACAACAAGGTATGGGCCCTGGAACGCGCAGCTATGCTCAATGGTCTTCAGAACGCAGGTATTCAAAGCTTCAACCTGCCCGGCATTGTTACGAGTGGTTTTTTCAGTCCGCAAGTCTTGAGTGTGAGCAATGATGATCTGCCGGCAGCTGGCGGTGCTACCGTGATCTACTTACAAGATGATGCCTGGGCTGGTGTTGCTGATGACCATCTTAAGCTGTGGACGATCAACGTGGACTGGGTAGTACCAGCCAACTCCACGGTTTCAGCAGCAACAGAACTTGCGGCCACCCCTTTCATCTCGGTGTTCGATGGCGGTAGCTTCTCGAATCTGACACAACCGGGCGGCGGTGATATCGATGCGTTGCAAGCAACGGTGATGTACCAAGCGCAGTTCCGCAAACTGGTCGGACACAATTCGGCGGTCTTGAATTTTGTCGTGGATGCCGATGCCACAGGAGGGGAGTTGGCTGCCGTGCGCTGGTACGAACTTCGGCAACCTGCGGATAACGCCGCTTGGTCCATCGAGCAAGAAGGGACCTACACCGCGCCCAATGGTAAACACGCTTGGAACGCGAGTATCATGATGGACCAATTCGGCAATATCGGTATGGGCTACACGGGCATGGCAGGCCCTACCACGCCGACCCCAACCAACTTTCGGGTGAGTTCCTACTACACCGGACGGTTCGCCAATGACCCTTCTGGAACCATGACCGTTGCCGAAGAGTTGATCTCTGCGGGTACCGGTAACATCAACGGGAACCGATATGGTGACTATGCGAAGATCGACATCGATCCGGTGAACGATAAAGCATTCTGGTTCATTACGGAGTACGTGAAGAATGGGAGCGGAGCGGATGTAGTGGGTGTGTTCCAGATCGCTTCGGACTTCAACGATGACATAGGTGTGGTCTCTATCGACACCCCTGTGGATGGTGCATTGACGAACGCCGAGCAGGTGACTGTAACGGTATTCAACTACGGTCTCGCGGCGGCTTCAGGATTCGATGTTTCGTATCGGGTGGATGGCGGTGCCGTGATCACCGAGCCGTTCGCCGGCATCTTGGATCCTGCTACAGCTGCGCAGTACACCTTTTCAACCACAAGCGACCTTTCTGTAGTAGGACAGACCTACGCACTGCAGTCGTACACCAGTTACGCAGCGGATCTGTTCAATGGGAATGATACAACGAGCCAGAACGTGACCCACCTTCTGGCTATCGACTGCGGAGTTACCGCCATCAGCAGTCCGAACACAGGTTCAGGTCTATCGGCCACAGAGAACGTGACCGTGGAGATCACGAACTTCGGTAGCGAGACACAGACTTCGGTCCCGGTCTTTTACACGGTGAACGGAGGAGCGCCGGTACAAGCTGTTTATATGGGCTCTGTCGCAACGGGTGCCTCGGTATCATACACCTTTCCCACAACTGCTGATCTTTCTGCGCTCGGCTCCTATAGCATCGTAGCCGGGACCGAGATCGTCGGTGACGCGGATATGAGCAATGATGACTTCACGAAAGTGGTCGAGAACAACATCTGCCAACCCGTGTCGAATTGTGCTGGCTATAACGATGGCGTTACACAGCTCCAGTTGGCCGATCAGAACATCCAACCGGTTTGCGGCACTGATCCGGAAGGCTACAGCTCCGAGCCCAACATCGTGTTCAACTTCGTGCTCGCGAACAACCCGTTCCTTGCTTCATTGGAAATGGGATACGACAATTCGGATTATGCGATCTGGATCGACTTCAACGACAATAACCAGTTCGAGGGAAGCGAGCTGATCGCCTCTGGTGCAGCCGCGGTGGCGGACCAGGGCTATCCATTCACGGTTGATCTCTCCACCATGGTGGGGGTAACGTCGGGCATGCACCTGATGCGCGTTCGCGGCACCGATGGGAACAACGCTGAGGCTCCGTGTGAGGATATGGTCTATGGCAGGACCAATGATTACACGGCCAACATATCAGGAGAAGTGGGTGTGGGCGCTGATCTGGCCAACGCCGCGAACTTGTCCATTCAGTCGCTGCCAGGTGACCAGTTCTTGCTTACGTACCGAACTTCACCGTCGAATGAGAAGCTGTCCGTTTCCATTTTTGACACGAAGGGCCGAGAGCTTGCGTTCTACACGCTTGCGAACAACGGTGGCGTATACACGCGCTTGCTGGACATGTCGTATACGAGCGCAGGTGTCTACATGGTCAAGATCGGCAGTGGGTCCGTGAATGTGGTGAAGCGGATCGTGGTTGAATGAGCAGGCAGAGCCCTTAGAAGGAAAGACAGCGTTCCGGGAACTCCAAGAAGCGGCTATACGGATCAAGACCTTGTCTGCTGTGCTGATGGAGGTGAGGAAGTCTTGCGCGCTGGAGCAGCCCATTGTTGTGATCCAGCTAAGGCGGACACGTTGCCTCATGTCGCCCTTAGTGCACCGCCATGATCACGGTCGTACAGCCCGCGGGTTCTCGATCGGATAGATCCCTATCGGCCAGCACGTCATCCTTCCAACCTCAGTATCGCACCAACCGCGTCGTGGATCGCCGCCCATCGACATGAAGGAAGCGAACGAGGTATGAGCCCGCGACTTCCGGCGCTGCTATCGTGCGCGCTGTGCCGTTGTAGTGTGCGATGGTTCTTCCAGTAGCGTCCAACACATCGATGCTGCGCAACGCATCCGCGCTTTGCACACGCACCGGCTCGCCAGAGCTCGGGTTTGGGAACAGGGAAACGACCGTGGACAGGTCGTTCGGTGAAATAGATGTCGTGTTGCCACAGAGCGAGAGCACCCGATGCACTTGTAGGTTGATCTCATTGTCGTCGTTGATGTCGAAGGAGAGTTCGATCCAACCCATCGCTGCACCACGTCGGTAGGCGATGTACATGCTATCGACAACCGCTGGCCCGATGGCGGTGAAGGTGCCGAGGTCGCCCAAGTACACCTGGGCAGCACTTTGCCAAGTGAATCCATCGGAGCAAACGAGGGGGTTACCCTCGTTGTAATAAGCGGGGCGTTGCTGGTAGCCCGTGAACAGGTCCAGGCACACCTCGATATCGGTGTCCACGAAGTGCAGCATGGCGGAGTTGGGTGCATCGATCGCGGGCATTCCGCGGAACAACATGGCCCATGCATCTGGGAAGTCATCGCAGTCGAATTCCACGCTGGCAGAGTCGGTGGAGAAGTTCGTGGTCAGTGCGATGTCGATGTTCAGGTCCAAGGCCGTCATGCCAGCCGGTACTTCGCCGGCGTTGAGCTGGGCGTTCGCTTGGCCGCTGAGGAGCAGAGCGGCGAGAGGGAGTAGGGTTGTTCTCATGTGCGATGATGGCGGGTACACTGATGTGTCAGCAGCAAGACGAAGGTCGGTACAAGGACGCCGCCTGTCCGCGGCTTGTCGCCCATGGCCGAACTTCTCCGCACCTTCGGTGTACAGTTGTCCGATGCGCCCGCTGATCATCCTATCGCTCGCCACATCGGTTGTCGCGCACGCGCAACCCTCCTTCAGTTTCGCGCTGGCCGAGGATCGACAAGAAGCGTCGGCGCTTGCGCGAAGTGTTGCGGTGGTCCAACACTACCGCGAGCGCATTCCCTATTTCGGCATCAACGGCAGCTATCTCGGACCGGTTCAGGAATTGGCGTTGGAAGGAGGCCACTTGTTCCGCGACAGCAAACAGCATTGGATGATGTACTCGCCAGTGGAAGCGGTGGCGGAATCATACGTGTTGGTGATCCACGAGAAAGACACTATGCGCATCGACCTGCCCGAGGATCCCAAGCAATTGATCGATCGTGCATGGCTTCGCGGTGAACGCAACACACCAGAAGTAATACGCTTTCGCAAGGGGCGGTATGCGGTGGAGCAATTGGTCGCGGATCCATGGGCAGAGAGAGCTGCGAACACGCTGGCCAAGCGACTGATCGCGGAGGATGATGCGGCCTACAAGCAAGAACTCGCGGAGTTGGAAGAATACTACCGCAACCAGCCGCCGCCCGTTCCACCAGCTCCGCCGCGCGCGCCACCGCCGCCGATGACGGAGGAGGACTGGGCAGCGTTCTGGGCGCAGCAACCGCCGCTGAAGCAGGTGCGGATGGATCGCATGAACGCGGATACGGTATGTGTGAAGATCACTGGCCGCGTGATGTTGAACGGCGGTTGCGGCAGTGGCATGCCGTTGTTCGGCATCGAAATGCACACGGACAGTGGCTGGGTGGATCGTATTCCTTTCGACATGACCCAGATGGATTGCGGGATGTCCTGGGCGGATTGGGAGGGTCACGTGTTGATGCTTCCGCCGTTACGTTGGTGGATCGGTGAGCATCAACCCGAAGGGAAGAAAGCGATGTTGCCCGGAAGCTACCGGCTGTTCTTCGTAGGCGGGGATCTGAAGCGAATGTGGACGGAGCCATTCGCGGTGGAGTGAGAAGGAGGGACTTTGACGGAAGTGCGTTCAGGCCAAGCCCATCTCCGGCTGATCCTGCATTGTACTGCGTTGTTCGTGATGTGTCGATATCGCCATGTGTCGGCAGCCGCTAACACTTCACCCCGATAGATCCCCAAGCAGAAGCCTACGCGGAGCAGCGCTTAGTTTTGGCAGGTTCCGTGCTGCCCGAAGCACTTCTGATGTGGACGTACACCCGAGATCCAGCGCTGCGTAGGCTTATGACCGATCGTCTGCTTACGCTGGCGTTGCTGTGTTTCACACTCTTGCCGCCTACCCCGGTGCGCGCGCAAGGCGCTGCTGCGAACGCCACCAGCTGCATGGAACACCTTACGAAGGCGAAGGAGTTCCGACCCGTTCAACCGGACTCCGCGCTCCGGCACGCGTTAGCGGCAGAGCGGCTCCTGAGCGAGCTGAAGACCAGCGAAGAGCAGGCGCGTGTATTCATCGTATTGGGCGACGCGCAGCAGAACGTGCGCGACATGCCGGCGGCGATGGGCGCATACCAGCGCGCGCAACGGTTGGTGGATGAAGCGCAGGAGCAGGATGGTGCATCGCCGGCGCTCGCCCTCGCCCGCGTGGACATCGCGATGAACATCGGCCTGCTGCATTTCAACCTGCGCGACCTCGACAAGAGCATCCAACACTTCACTGAGGCGTTGCACATCCTGGATGGGGCTGCCGTGCAGGACAGCGCCACTTTGGCCTCCCGGAAAGTGCGCCTGTTCAACAACATGGCGGCTGTGTACATACGCCGCTCGGACTTCGCTACGGCGCTTCCGTACTTTCAGCAGGCATTATTGATGAACCGGTCGCTGAACGATGCGCGCAACGCTGGGTCATTGAACAACAACATCGGCATCTGCTTGATGGAGCTGGGCGATCACGAACAGGCCAACGAATATTTCTTGAAGTCGCTCTCGGTGCGCAAGGAGATGGAAGATGCGCGCGGGCAGGCCCAGGTGCTCAACAACCTGGGGAAGAACCAGGTGAACTTCGGCCACTTCACAGCGGCGCGCGATCACTTCGAACAGGCCTTGTCCATCGGCCAGCGTAGCGGGAGCCTCGAGTCCATGGTGATCTCGCTGGAATCGCTCTCGCTCGTATACGACACCCTCGGCGAACATCAGGACGCACTGAAAGCGCATCGCACGTTCAAAACGCTGAACGATAGCCTGTACAACGCCGACAGTCGCCTCACCATCGCCCGGTTGGAAGAGGAGTTCCGCCGCGACAAAGAGCGTGACCTGTTCCGTGTGGAGGGGGCGCGCAAGGATGCCGAGAACGCCCGGCAGCGCATCTGGAACTACGCCCTCGCCGGTGCCTTGTTCTTTCTGGCGCTCACCACCTTCCTCGTGTTCAAGGTGCTGCGGCAGCGTGTGCGCACCGGGCGCCTGGAACAGGAGAAGCTGCGGCTGCAGCGAGAGAAGCTCGAAGCCGAACAGGACGCATTGCAGGAGAACCTCGCATCGAAGGACCGCGAGCTCACGGCCAATGCCCTCTTCCTACTGAAGCGCAACGAGCTGATCGCCCACATCACCGAGCGTTTGCTAAAGGCCAAGCCCACCTTCCGCCAGGAGAACCAGCAGGTGATCCAGGAGATCGTTCGTGACCTGCAAGCCAGCCACGACGAGCATAACTGGAAGGAGTTCGAGGCGCACTTCACCCGGGTACACTCCTCCTTCTACAGCACCTTGCAGGAGCGTTTCCCAGAGCTCACACCCAACGAACGGAAGCTCTGCGCCTTCCTACGCCTCAACATGTCCACGAAGGACATCTCGGCCATCACCCAACAGACGCTCAATAGCATCACCGTGGCCCGTTCGCGGCTGCGCAAGAAGCTCGGCATCGAGGGCGAAGAGACGAACCTGGTGGATTTCCTGCAGTCGGTGTAGGATGGAAAACGGCCCTTGACGGGGGCTGGGACACGGTTGACGGCGATCGCCGCAATGACCTGATCCGCAGGTAGCTAGCCACGTCTGTAATGCGGATGTAATGAGTTAGAAGCGACTTGTGCAGTGGTTGTTGGTGCCCTTGCGGAACCGAACGGCGAACACTTGCTGACTTTCGCACCGTCCATGTCGAACAGCACGCCCGATCCCAAGAATGTCCCTTCCGGAACTGACGAGGTAGCCCGTTTGGAAGAGATGCATCAGCGCATCAAGGATCAGCAGGAGGCCTGGCGCAAGCTATTGGAGAACCTGGACGAATTGAAGAAGAGAACGAACACTGAACCCACGACAAAAACACCATCAACATGAGAAAAACAAGACACTTCCTTCTGGCTACGCTCGGCCTGGTGCTGTGCGCTCCGCAGTCGCTCCAAGCGCAGTCCGGCGAACTTGACATCACCTTCAACACCACGGGTTATAACGTGACGCAAGGTGGTTTCCAGGACGTGTACCAAGATGTGACCGTACAAGCCGACGGTAAGAGCGTCGCTGTCGGTACGAAGCTCGATCCAGGCTTCCTCACCAGCAGCCTGCGCGTCGCCCGCTACAATGTGGACGGCACCTTGGACAATACGTTCGGTAACGGCGGTATCGTGGACGTGGTGATCGGCGGTGCACAGTTCGGCTACGCGGTAGAAGTGTTGGCCGATGGAAAGATCCTGGTGGCCGGTGGTGTGAGCGATGAAGCAGGTTCTGTGCAGTGGCTGCTGTTGCGCTTGAACGCGGATGGCAGCACCGACACCGGCTTCGCCTTGGGTGGTTACCAACTGGTGGACTACATCAACGGTAACGAGGACCTCGCCTACGAAATGGCGGTGCAGGCCGATGGCAAAATCCTTCTGGCCGGCGTGGTGGCGGACAGCCTCCAGCGATCCACACCCGCTATCTACCGATTCACCGAGAACGGCTTCCTGGATATGTATTTCGGAACGAACGGTCTGGCGATCGTACCCGTGGTGGAAGGCGAGAACGAATTCGCCAACATCAAAGTCCGTCCCAACGGCAGCATCGTTGCCATAGGCCACTACTCCGAAGTGTTCAATGATTGGGGTGTACTGGTAGCGCAGTTCGATGCGAACGGCGTATTGGACCCGAGTTTCGGTACGGGAGGATATACCGTGGAACAGGTAGGATATATCCAGGCGGAGGCCTACGGTCTCGCGCTCAATGACCTGGGCGAGATCATCGTGGCCGGTACCACCAAGGACACCAACTACACCTTCGACATGTTCGTGGGCCGGTTCAGCGCCAGCGGTCAACTCGATGCATCCTTCGGCACCAATGGGTTCACCGTTTACAACGGCACGGATGAGAATGTCGCCTCCGACTGCCTGCTCGATGCCAATGGCCAGATCCTCGTAGGCGGAACCACGGGCGGCACCTTCTTCGACAACCGCGACCTCACAGTGTGGCGTTACAATGCGGACGGCACCCCCGACCTGTCGTTCAATACCGATGGCGTGGCCACCGCCGAGGTGTTGGGCTTTATGGATGAGGCTTACGGCATGGCCTTGCAGGCCGATGGCAAGCTGGTGGTGGCGGGTAAGGCGAACAATGGCAACGAGAACGATTTCGTGGTGGCCCGCTTCCTCACTAGTGGCAGCATCGGCGTGGAGGAGTCAACGGCCGGAGTGATCGGAATGTCGCCCAATCCGGTGGTTGCCGGAAGCACCTTGCGATTGGAATTGCCTACGGAGGCATCGACCGCGCGCACGTTCGAACTCGTGGATGCCGCTGGCCGCGTGGTGGCTTCCCTGCCGCTGCTGAGCAACGCCGCTGTGGCCGTTCCAGCTTCATTGCTGCCCGGCACCTACGTACTGCGCACCATTGATCGTTCCGCGCTGAGGCCGGTGACCTTGGTGGTGACGCGCTAGATCTAGCCGCACACCCGATCCTTCTTCAGCGAAGCCCCGGCATCAGTCGGGGCTTCGTCGTTCAAGGCTATCGATCAGCGTTGGTCCACACGCGTGGCTGTTGTCCCGGAAATCTGGCTCCCGTTTTCTGTATCCCGTTCGTTCCTGCTATGCGAGCGATCCCGTGCCGTGCGCCACGCGTAACTTCGATCACCATTCAAACATCCCGATGAGCAAGCAAGTGAAGTCCGATGTGGTCGCCCCCCTGAGCACGTTGCTGGCCAGCAGCTACACCCTGTATCTGAAGACGCACAACTACCACTGGAACGTCACGGGTCCGATGTTCACCACGTTGCACACGCTGTTCATGACGCAGTACACCGAGCTTTCACTGGCGGTGGACGAGGTGGCGGAACGCATCCGCACGTTGGGCGCTCCCGCACCGGGCAGCTACACCGCGTTCATCAAATTGAGCAAGGTGAAGGAGGAGAACGGAAGCCCGGATGCGAAGGCGATGATCAAGCAATTGGTGGCCGATCAGGCGACGATTCTCGAGGTGGCCAAGGCGGTGATCAAGGCGGCGGAGAAGGACCGCGATCAGGTGAGTGCTGACTTGGCCACACGCCGCATGGATGTTCACGCGAAGAACGCGTGGATGCTGCGCAGCCATTTGGAGTGAGCGCCCTTTCCACGAGGGTATTGTGGCCTGTGCGCGATGAATAGCCGCGCACGACAAGCATATCTACTCTGACCAGTGCCGCACATATGCCCCCTCAGCATCGTACATCCCCGCTTGTCGAACGGGATCGAACCGCCGTCCTTCGCGCGGATCATTACCAACACCGGCGAGGTATTGCCAGTTGCCCCAGTTGCTGCACGGATCGTAGTCGATGAGGAGGTGCTCGAACCAGTACGCACCCATGCGCCAATCGAGCCCCAGATCGTTCACGAGATAGCTGGCCACGTTCTGTCGGCCACGGTTGCTCATCCAGCCGGTAGCGGCCAGCTCACGCATGTTGGCGTCGATGAAGGGCTCCCCGGTTCGGCCCTCGCACCATGCTGCGAAGCGTCGCGGGTCTCGATCGCCGCGCGGACCCTTCTGCCCAATGCCGCCACGTAGAAAGAAGGACCGTCCGTGTTTCGCTGCTGTGAACTGGAAGAAGTCGCGCCAGAGCAGTTCGAAGATGAGCCAGTAGGTGCTCTCGTTCGCAGCGTGTTCGGCTTCGTAACGCTTCACCGCGTGATAGATCTCCCGGGCTGACAACGCACCGGAGGTGAGCCATGGACTGAACTTACTGCTGAAGTCTACGCCCAGCAGACCGTTGCGGGTTTCCTTGTATCGGCTGAGTGCGCGCGTATCCCAGAGGTAGTGTTGAAGCCGTTGCATCGCAGCGTTGCGACCGCCGGTGAAAGCGAACTGAGCACGTGGGTCTAGAGGGCGATCGGCGAAAGGAAGCGCAGCCAGCGTGTGCTCGTGAGTTGTCCATGCGTGCGGTGAGCGCACCTGATCGCTTTCGGGAAGAGGGACGCGCACCGCCCACGAACGTTCCACACGCGTGCGGAAGGCCGTGAACACATGCGGCAGTTCATCCATGGCGAAGGGCAGGTCGAGGGGATGCAGAAGCGTGTTCGGTGCGACCGTGTGCAGGTCCAGCGCTAACGCCACGGAACGCTCCTGCTGCTGCTCTTCCCAGCCGTACAGCTGTTGCACATACACCACGGATGTGTTCCATTGTCCCGAGACCTCCGACAGCACGGTGCACGGATCGCCATGGTACACGTGCAACGCGCTGCCCTTCGCGCGGAGCTCAGCGTCCAATGACGCAAGGCTCTCGTGAAGGAAGCGACGCCGAAAGTCGCTGGATCTCGGGAAACCGAAGGGTGCATCACCTTGCTGCGCCGGATCGATGATCGCCACAGGCAACACCTCGTCATTTGCAGCGAGCGCTGCTGTTAGCGCCTCGTTATCGGCAAGGCGCAGGTCGTTGCGGAACCAGACGACCGCGCGGCTCATAGTTGCTCGATGTTGGCCAGCAGGTCGTCACCCTTGTCCAGAAGCGCTTGTCGTGTGCCACTGTCCATCTTGTCCCACGTGCGGTACACCATGCCCATGCGCACCATGGTGCCTGGGCGTGCGTCGGCACTCTCCAACCGCTCCCGGTTGCGCGCGTGGAAGTGCCAGTACAAGGCATTGAACGGACAGGCCTTGGGGCCGATGCGTTCTTTCACATCGTAAAAGCAGGTGCCGCAGTGATGGCCCATCTTGTTGATGTACGACCCGCTGCTCGTATAGGGCTTGGTGCCCACGATCCCACCATCGGCGAACTGGCTCATGCCGCGTGTGTTGGTGATCTCCACCCATTCAATGGCGTCGATGTAGATGCCCAAGTACCAGCGGTCCACCTCGTCCGGGTCCACACCAGCGAGCAGGGCGAAGTTGCCTGTCACCATCAAGCGTTGGATGTGGTGCGCGTAGGCGTTCTGGAGGCTTCCGGTGATGGCATCGCGCAGGCAGGCCATGCGCGTACGGCCGGTCCAGTACCAAGCGGGCAACTGGCGATCATGACCGAAGAAGTTCAGTGCTGCGAAGCCCGGCATCCGCGCCCAATAGACGCCACGCATGTATTCGCGCCAGCCGATGATCTGCCGGATGAAGCCCTCGGCCTGGCTCAAGGTGATGCGTTCGGGATCCGCGCGCCACGCAGCCTCCACCGCTTGGCACACCTCCAACGGCGAAAGGAGCTTCACATTCATGCTGAAGCTGAGGCGTGCGTGGTACAGCGCCCATTGGCCGGGCATCAGCGCATCCTGATAGGTGCCGAAAAGCGGCAGCAAGTGCGTGCAGAAATAGTCCAGCAAGCGAAGGCTTTCCGCGCGGTCCAAAGGCCAGGTCACATGAGCGCTATCCACAGTGCCCATGGTCTTCACGCCCGCCTTCTCGATCAGCTGTTGGAGTTCACGCAGGTCGTGATCGAAGAACAACGGCGCCGGTGCCACATGGTTTTTCGCTGGTCGGCCCCTGTTGTCCTTATCGAAGTTCCACTGCCCACCTTCGGGCTGTTTCCCCGCCATCAGCAGCCCGGTGCGCTCGCGCATCACGCGGTAAAAACGCTCCATCAAGAACTGCTTCTTGCCGTGGAAGAGGGTGCCGAGTTCTTCGCGTGCCGTCAGAAAGTGTTCCGTGCCGGCCACCTCCAATGCGCATCCGGCGCTGCTGGTGAAGGTCTTCAGTTGCTCGTCCAGCCGGAATTCATCGGGCTCCTGGTAGCCGATGGTAGAGGCTCCCGTGGCAGCCATGATCCAGCGCAGGTTCGCCGGAATATCCTGCGTGTTGCGGTCGTCATCAAGGGTGACATACATCACACGATGCCCACGTTCGCGGAGGGTTGCTGCGAAGCGGCGCATGGCGGCGAAGAAGGCCAGCACTTTCTGCACGTGGTGCTGGGCATAGTCCGTCTCCTGGCGCACTTCCATTTGCACGTACAGCACACCGGGGTCCACGCGATCGAACCAGCTGTGCGCGTGGTTCAACTGATCGCCCAGGATCAGGCGGACGGTTCGGGCTGCTTGCGGTTCCGTTGGCATCGTTCGCTGCAATAGATCACGTTGGGCCAGGTGTTCCGCCAGCGCTTGCGCCATTGGAAGGGCCGCGTGCATACGGGGCAGATCTTGGTGGGCAGGTGGGACTTGAACATGGAGTCACACCACTACACAAGCTTTACACAAACCGAGATCCTTACCGATCAGTTCCACGTTCGGGTTTAACACCGTTGCGGGCCAAATGTTCCGCGCGGCAAGCCGTTCCGAAGCTCCTCACCGCTAATGCGATGCAGGTCCGGCTTTGACAGGGGTGTCGGCATCCACAAAGCGCTTCACCAAAGGCTTGCCACGGAGCGCGAGGACAAGGACAACGGCGGCCAGCAAGCCATAGAGCACGGCGAGGACCAGCGTACCTCGTGTACTGCGCAGCAAGTAGAATGAAACCAGCGGCAGCACCTGCAATGCATGCATGCCGATGAAGTGCGCCGCACGCAGGTCGCCGTGGGTGTAGCTCCAATGCAGCAATGGAAGTCCGACGGTTCCATCCGGTCCGCCAACGGTGTGGGTCAAGCGCGAACCCATCACGAAGCCCTCGAATGCGAATACCACGAACAACAGGATACCCAGTCGAATCGCCCACAGATAATAGGCGGGTAAGGGCGCCACCTGTGCAGTGAAGAAGAGCACACCGATGTACGCGGTGTAGATGGTAACGATGGTTATGGCGATCGCCATGGCCGAATAGAGCGCACCGGTGACCGTGGTGCTCACGTTGAAGTGGGATAGCTGGCCCAAAGCCGCGCGGTAAGCGACGTACCCGACCTCGAAGGTGAGCAGCAGGATGAACGTCCAGTCATAGAAGCGATGATCGTACGCAGGCAGATAACCGATGTACCAGGCCATGGCCCACGCGAAGAGGAAAGTGGAGAACGCGAACTTGA
>JANNYL010000538.1:0-3005 GCA_031410075.1 Flavobacteriales bacterium | reverse complement strand
CCCCGACATTTACATCCACAGCAACTTCAACAGCGACCGCAACATCTCGCCTTGCACACGGTCCTTGAAGCTGAACTCGTCCTGCATCACTTGGCTGAGCAAGGTGAACCGCTTGGTCATCTCCTTCCCCGGGTCCAAGGTGAAGACCCCGGTGTTCGCATAGAACAGCAAGCCGGCGCACGATACCTCGTGATCGTGATCGATGATGCAATAGAACTCCCTGTTGAACTGCCACGCCACTATGTCGGCGGCGCGCTCGAAGGTGAAGCTCTGGTTCACCATCAACGGCAGCATCGCATTCTTGGGGAGCGCGACCGCTTCACCGTCCACTTGTGCGGCCTGCGCCTTCCCGGTGTTCCACGCGATCGTGAGCAAGCGTTCGTCCCGCTCGCGGAAGAAGTGCCGCGCCAATGCGGCGTTCTGCACATGCATGCGGAAGATGCCGCCGTTGGACGCTTCGTTGAAGCTGAGGATCATGGGTGCAAAGGTGTTGCGTTGGAACATCGAACGGAGTTGTTACGCACTTGTGCTCGCCGCTCTTGCGGGCCAAGCGAACCCGGTACGCTCCATCGGCCATGCTGGGTGGTTACATGGCCGGATGCGATCACCAACGCGACCGCAGGACCATTCGGCGGGTCGGCCCTGATCACTCGCTGACCTTCGAGCTCAAGGCACTCCTCAACTCGCCGAGCCCTGTGAAATGAAAATTGATCGTTCCGTTCTCGGTGGTCTTCGCACTATTCTCCCACTCCATCCACGGGGCATGCATTACCGGAGCCTTGCCCTCCAGCAGATCCTCTGTGGCCAGCCAATACTCGTGCCCAGCGATGTCGTTCTTCAGCAGTTGGTGGGCCTCTATCACGCCCTTGCCCATGATTTTGTTGAAGTTCTTCACGGAGTATCCGACGAACTCTCCATAGTGCGTGACCACCTTCAGCGTGAGCTCAGCCGCGCCAGCACAGGCGCCACAAGCGCATGCGCGCTCCTTCTCGAAAGCCCTAATCCGATCGTGGAAATCGCGGAACATCCGCTCGACCTGCGCGTACAGCTGATGCATTTCCGGTCGCTCGGCAATGCGATAGAAAAGGATGGCATCCCCTTCCACCTCGGAAACCTCCAGCTCCATCTGGTTCGCATCCATCAACGTTTCCAGCAGATGTTGGATGATCATTCGGCCATGCCCAATGTCCGTCTCGTTCACGAACCGCGTGAAGCCGCTGATGTCCGGAATGAAGAGTAGACCTTGGTTTGCCATGGCCTCAAAGCTACGCTCAGCAGTGGATCCGCTCTCCGATGCACTAGCGCTAGGCCAACCGCACGCGTGCGGCAATGCAGCGGATCATCCTACCTTCATACATTCCAACGCGTAACGCAACTGCGGCATGCACCCTGCACCTATGTCCGAAACAACGCACGGCGAAACGCTCCCGTTCGAACTGTCGCTGGGCAAGGTGCAACGCATATCGGAGCATTCGATCCTCCATATCACCGGGGGTCAGGGAACGATCGAAGTTGATTTCAAGCGCTATTCGTTCTCGGCGAACACCGTGCTCTTCCTTGCTCCGGGTCAATTCTTCAGGTTGATCGCTGGTCACCTGATCGTGCGGCTTTACGAGCTGTCGCCTTCAACTGTCCAGGACATCCCGGATTCGCGTTTCCTGTTCAAACACATCGTTGGGGTCGGCCACCTCCATCCAGGGAATTCCGCGCAGTTCCAGATGAAACCGCTCTTGCGACCGGAACTGGCCCCACAGGAGGACGCCACCCTGCTCTCTACCGCAATCGCCGATTGGATCCGTTTGAACCCGTTCCAAGTGTCAGAATACGAGACGAAGGTTCTCTTCGACCTCAAGGAAGCAGTGGATGATTCCTTTCGAGGGAAGATCCCGACCGCGGCATTCTCGCAACGGGTAGGCTTGAAGCCATACCGCATCAAGGACCTTCTACGCACGAAGCTGCGCAGCACCTTCCATTCACTTTCCACCGCGCGTATCCTTTTGGAAGCACAGCGCAACGTGGCCTTCACCGATCGCTCGACGAAGGAAATGGCCTATGAACTCGGGTTCCGTGATGCCGCCTACTTCAACCGCTTCTTCCGCATGCACACGGATGGCACGCCCACGCAGTTCCGCAAGCGGTATAGCAACGGACAAGAAAGCGAATTCCTGAAGCGGCTCACCCAGTTGGTCAACACGCACTTTCGCACGGAACACTTCGCCGGTTTCTACGCCAGTGAACTGTGTGTATCGGAACGCACACTGGAACGCAAACTGTCAGCCCAACACCAACCATCCGTGGGTCGTATGGTCCGCGATCGGCTTCTTGTCGAAGCGCGCACTTCATTGATACGTGGTTTGTCTGTAGGGGCATTGGCGTATGATCTCGGGTTCAGCGAGGCCGAACACTTTTCCAGCTTCTTCAAAGCGAACATGGGAATGACCCCGACCCGCTTCGTGGCAACCATGCATTCATCGCACGGAGAGCTGGAAGCGTGAGTCACTGTGCTACGGTGATCTCCGGAAAGTCCAGCACATTGACGCCTTTTCGTAGGTCTTGCGCTTGTTAGCCGGTGAACCTTCGCAGCATCCATGTCACTAATGCATGGCCCAACAACATGAATGAGAATGTAACAACCCAAATGGACACCAAGGCCATCTTTTCAGCGAAGAATGACATGGTGAAAAGTGGTCAGATCGTGGAGGCCGTGGAGAAATTCTTCGCGCCAAACGCAAGCACCGTCGATTTCGACGGATCAGTTACCAAGACCAAGGCTGAATTGGTCTCGAAGATGCAGGGCTTCGTCGGCTCCATCGCCAAGGTGAACGGCATCACCCAACATCACGCCGCCATGACCGGAAACGTGTCCTTCACGGAGTGCACCTTCGACTTCACGATGAAGGACGGCAGCTCAGTTCTTTGGCACGAAATCCTCCGCGCGGTTTGGAAGGACGGCCTGATCGTGGAAGAGCAGTACTTCAAGGCCTGATCCGCATACCTATGCTGAT
>JANNYL010000537.1:0-1339 GCA_031410075.1 Flavobacteriales bacterium | reverse complement strand
TTTGTAACGAAGCCGCCCTGATCGCTGCCAGAAAGCGGAAGCAGCAAGTTGAGAAGCAGGATTTCCTGGATGCCGTGGATCGTGTGATCGGTGGTTTGGAGAAGAAGAACAAGATCATCACTGCGGAGGAGAAAAGAGTGATCGCTTACCACGAGGCTGGTCATGCCACGGTGAGCTGGTTGACCGAGCATGCTTCGCCCTTGGTGAAAGTGACTATCGTGCCACGTGGGCGTTCGCTGGGTGCCGCGTGGTACCTGCCCGATGAGCGGCACTTGACCACAACGGAACAGATGCAGGATGAGATGGCTTCCGCTCTCGGCGGTCGTGCTGCGGAAGAAACCATGTTCGGAAAGGTGAGCACCGGCGCGTTGAGCGACTTGGAGAAAGTCACCAAACAGGCTTACGCGATGGTCACCATTTATGGCCTCAACGATAAGATCGGGAACATCAGCTTCTACGATAGCTCTGGCCAGAACGAGTACAGTTTTGGTAAGCCTTATAGTGAGCGCACAGCACAGACCATTGACGAAGAGGTGAGCAACATCGTGGAGACGCAGTATTTGCGGGCGAAGCGGATCCTTTCGGCGAACAAGGACAAACTCACCGCCTTGGCTACCCAATTGCTGGAAAAGGAAGTCATCTTCAAGGAAGACCTGGAAAAGATCTTCGGCAAGCGCGAATGGGAGCGTGAGGAAGTAGCATTGCTATCCCCACCGGTAAAGAACGGGAATGGGCAACCTGCAGTTGCCGCCGCTGATGCGTCGCCTTCAAGCGTTGATCCATCCGTGGTTGGCTGATCATACCTAAGGGAGCGGCCTGTGAACGAATTCACTAAGCGTGCTCTTACCGGTGCAGCCTATGTTTCGCTCACTATAGGCGCTGCGATCGCTGGGCAGGGGGCAACGTTCCTACTTTTTTTACCCGTGTGTTTGATAGGTGCTCGGGAGTGGAATAGGCTCTACTATTCCGATCAAGAGTCAGGTCCTGGTCAGATCCGGAACATGTTGCTCGCAGGACTTTCTTATGTGGCTTGGTGTTTAGCCGTAATGGCACAGGATATTCGAGCAGTGCATGCCAGCGCATTTGTGCTTCTTCTGCTGGTCATACTCGCTTTCGATCTCATGCGCCGTGGTGTACAGGACCCAGCACGCGTTTTTGCGGGCCACGTGGCTAATGTGGCCTACATCGCCTTGCCGTTTGCGTGTTCCGTGGCATTGGTACATGCGCACATGCACCTTTTCATAGGGTTCATGCTCCTTCTCTGGACCAGCGACACCGGAGCCTATCTCGTGGGTCGGGCTATTGGTCGCACCAAGTTGATGCCCACTGTAAGCCCGGG
>JANNYL010000536.1:0-4496 GCA_031410075.1 Flavobacteriales bacterium | reverse complement strand
AAAATCCTTCACCGCTTTTTACACCGAATTTGCCGGCCGTTACCATCTGAACGAGACGCGGGCAGGGCGCGTACTTCGGATTTCCGAAGCCTTCGTGCAGCACGCGCATGATCGCCAGGCAGGTATCGAGTCCAATGAAATCGGCGAGTTGCAAAGGTCCCATGGGATGTGCCATGCCAAGCTTCATCACGGTATCGATCTCCGCAACCCCACCTACACCTTGGAACAACGTTTCGATGGCTTCATTGATCATCGGCATCAGTATGCGATTGGCCACGAAACCGGAATAGTCGTTCACTTCCACCGGCGTTTTGCCGATCGCCGCACTCAGTTCCATTATCGTCCTGGTAACCGCAGAACTTGTATTGTACCCGCGGATCACTTCCACCAGTTTCATCACCGGAACGGGGTTCATGAAGTGCATGCCGATCACCTGTTCTGGACGTGTGGTGACAGCCGCAATACGGGTGATGCTGATGCTGCTCGTATTCGTGGCGAGAATACAGTTCGCTGGTGCGTTTGAATCGATATCCTTGAAGATCTTCAGCTTCAGGTCGATATTCTCTGTTGCAGCCTCCACGACCAGTTCAGCGTTCTTCACACCTGCGGCCATATCTGTTGCTGTGGCGATGTTGCCCAAGGTGGACTTCTTCTGGTCCTCGGTCAATGTGCCCTTGGCCACCTGGCGATCAAGGTTCTTGGCAATGTTCGCAAGGGCCTTATCAAGCCGGTCTTGTGCGATGTCGATGATCACTACGGCGTGACCAGCCTGCGCAAAGACATGCGCGATGCCGTTACCCATTTGTCCGGCACCGATAACAGATACGTTCATGCTCTTGGTTTGTGGTCGGCGAAAGTAGGAGGCAGTTGGAGAGCCTCGACCCAGCATTCCAACCTACTTGCCGTCCCCCTTCAATACGATGAGCGCCGTATACGCCAGGATCTTCAGGTCTACGGCCAAACTCATGTTCTCAATATAGAGGATGTCGTATTTCAGCCGCCGAAGCATCTGTTCGACATTCTCGGCATAACCGAACTTCACTTGTCCCCAACTGGTGATACCGGGCCTCACCTTGTGCAAGTGTCGATAGTGTGGAGCCACTTTCGTGATCTCGTCGATGAAATGCTGGCGTTCCGGTCGCGGCCCAACCAAGCTCATTTCACCCTTTATCACATTCCAGAATTGGGGCAGTTCATCCATCCGGGTTCGGCGCAAGGATCGGCCGATGGGCGTTATCCGCGGATCGGAAGTGCTGCTCAATTGTGGCCCGCTGCTCTCCGCATTCGTGACCATGCTGCGGAACTTGATTATCCGGAACGTCCTGCCCTGCAAGCCAACGCGTTCTTGATGAAAGAACACCGGTCCCTTGGACGAGGTTTTGACCAGGACGGCAATGATCACCATGGGTATCCAAAGGATCAACAGCGCCAAACCACTGAAGGTGATGTCGAACGCGCGCTTGATGGCGAATTGCCACGCGGGCATGATCTGTGGGTTCACCTCGATCAGCGGCGCGCCAAAGATGCTGGTCATCTTCACGCTGCCGCTGAGGATGTCATACATGTCCGGAATGATCTTGATCCGTACCTGTGTGCCTTCCAGCTCGTTAATAACGCGACTGATATGCTCATGTTCGCCGCTTTCGACCGCGATGATCGCTTCTTCAACCGCGTGTTTCGGGATCAACGAGCGTAGTTCGTTCCACTTTCCCAGTCGGGGCACCCCCAGTTCGCTCAATTGCTGGTCCCCGCCGTTCACGTTCACGAACCCGATGAACCGGTTACCGGGGCTTTTGGGCATGCCCTCGATCTCCTGATGGATCGCGATCGCCCGTTCATTGCCTCCAACAAGGATGGTGTTGAAGCCGATCTCCCTGCCGTGTACCCTGCGAACAGTTCTGCTGGTAAGGATGAATCGCAGGAAAAACGTGAGGCTGAAGTGCAAGCCGAAGAGCACTCCGAACGACCGATAATAGTATCGGTAGTCCGCGACAGTATCGTCCAATAGCAACACGAAGAAAATGACAACTGTGCCGATCAAAGAGATCAGCAAAGTTTGCCCAAGTTCTTTGATGCGATATCGGCGGAATATGTCGGCATATCCTCCTATAACGACATAAAGTCCTACCCAGAACAGGGGTATCAGAACCAATCCGAACCAGAAGTTGGTATCGAACGCTACCGGCACTTTGTAGCCGAATTTGGCCGGCTCCATATAGGTCTTGCGGAAGAGGTAGAACAAGGTCCATGCAGCCGCCGCTCCAACAAGGTCAACAACCACGTACTTGGCGACTTGTGCCCGCTTGTTCATCGTTCAGTACACCACACGTATGTTGTCCATGAGGATCGTTGCACTCGTAGCGCCGTTCTCCAATGCGGCTTGGATGTAGAATTGGCGATTATAGGTGCCAGTGGTTCCCCAAGGCGTGCCGAGATCAACATACACGTGCTGCCATGGCATGGAGCCATCCGACCGTTTGGTTGGGCTTATGAAAACATGAGGGTATGCGAATGTTTGCCCATTCTGCTCATAGATCACCCCGATCAAGAAACGTGTATCGCTGCGGTAGTCGATCTCCAAAAAAGCCGGACCCGTGCCGTTGGCGAACGGGGGGTCCTTTATGCTGATCGCTCTGAACACGTCATGCTCCGGGTCAAGAGAAATGAGACCGGAATAATTGCCCGTCAGTACATCGGTGGTCACAGGCACGAACACCGTATCGCCTGGGTCGAAATTGAACAACGTCCCGGGTGATTCAAATCCTTCGAGAAGTGGCGCATCGGTATAATAGCGGAACACAGGTTGAAGGTTGATCTCCTTACCAGGTTCGAGCACTATCTCGGTGCTGAAGGTTGCCAAGAACGGATATTGGATCCGAGCATCGGTTATCCCATTGCTCCGAACGCCTGCCACGATCTTCAAATTCGTAGAGCCATCCGCCAGAACTGGAATGCGACGCCCCAATTGCCAAACCCCAACAGGTTCGTCGTTGGCAAAGACCCAAAGATCGGTGACGGACGAGGGAATGACGACCGAGCCATCTGCCGATCGAACTTCGGGGTTGGTCAAAACCAGATAGCTTGGGGTACCACCGTCCTTCTCGCAAGAGGCAAGGCACAGGAGCAGGATCGGCGCGGATCGGAGGGCGCGTAAAGTCATTTCGTTAACGGAGTTAACGCGAGGAATATCATGATCAGTATAAGAGGAGATCATACATGTTGTATGGCCATGGCTTCAAGCACTTGGTGAGCGGTCTCCAAGGCTGCCAGTCCATCAGAAATGGACACGACAGGCGTTTGATCATGAATAATGGCATGGGCGAAGGAGCGAAGTTCTTCCCGAATGGCATTGGTCGCAGGGATCGCAGGCTTGTCGAATCCGATCTCCCGGAAGCCGCGACCATTTCCCAAGTCGATGCTCACGGCGAAAGGATCTGGTTTTTCGACATTCCTCATACGAACGATCTCGGTTTCCTTTGCAAGCATATCCACCGAGATGTACGCGTCTCGTTGGAAAAAGCGGCTCTTCCGCATATTCTTCATGCTTATGCGGCTGGCGGTAAGGTTGGCCACGCAACCGCCTTCGAATTCGATGCGAGCATTTGCGATGTCCGGGGTATCACTTACTACGCAAACTCCACTAGCGCTGATCCTTACTACAGGTCGGTTAACCACATGCAGGACAATATCGATGTCGTGGATCATCAGGTCGAGCACCACGGGTACATCTGTTCCCCTGGGATTGAATTGGGCCAGCCGGTGGGTTTCGATGAACATGGGGTTCGAGAACGATCCTAATGCCGCTTGAAAAGCCGGGTTGAACCGTTCCACATGCCCCACCTGAACTTTTAAACGGTGCTTATTGGCGAGTTCAACGAGTTCCCGTCCCTCTTCCAACGTATGTGTGAGCGGTTTCTCAATGAAGACGTGCTTGCCCGCCAATAGCGCTGCTTTGGCGCAGAGAAAGTGCGCGAGGGTAGGGGTTACCACGTCCACCACATCGCATTTCGCCAAGAGGTCTTCCATGGAAGACAAACTGGGAATACCGAATTCAGCGGCTATCGCTTCACGCTTTTCCGGGTGCGTATCAAAAACGCCAATGACTTCGAATTCTTCGACCTGTAAAGCTTGTTGAACATGGATCCTGCCCAAATGACCGGCCCCTAACACTCCGAATCGCGATCGTTTTCCCATCTGAAGCGTGCAAAAGTAGCCGGATGGCATATGCCGCTTCGAGGAAGAGCCGGATAGCTTCGCAGCTCCCGAATGACCAAAATACCGGACGATTATCGCCACCAAGGCATGCGCAAGCAATTGGTGGAGGAGCTGAAACGTAAACGCATTGGTGATCTGGCCGTGCTGGCCGCCATCAATTCGGTGCCGCGTCACCTTTTTATAGATGACAGTGCCTTTTTGAGGTTGGCGTATACCGATCAGGCTTTTCCGATCGCGTGTGGCCAAACGATCAGCCAACCCTATACGGTTGCGTTCCAAAG
>JANNYL010000535.1:0-11552 GCA_031410075.1 Flavobacteriales bacterium | reverse complement strand
CTCTTGCGAAGCTCCCCGCTTAATACGCGGTAAACCGCCTGCTTGCGCAATTCCGGCGGGTAGCTGTTGTACACTTTGAATTCTTTTGAGAGTCCCATCTTGAAGGGTTGGTTTGTGTCAACCTATTTCAGGACAAGACATCCCGCATCAGATCATTGCACCATTCGGCTTACGCAAGTTGCTGCGCATGGACAGTTCACGCTGCGCGATGCGCTGGGTCGGTGGGTAAAGGGTGGCCCGTTGCAAGGCACCGAACTTCTATTGGACCTGCATGACCAGTCGCCGGGGAATTACTTGCTCGAAGTGCTCTTGGGAACTTCCGGTACTCCGATCCGGCTGAAGTTGATGCTCGAATGAAATTGTCGGCAAAGGCGGATCGCGCTCGTATTGTGATCCCTCTGTGATCTCGACGTGATCGCACGCCGGGACTTTTGCTTCGCTCGTTCAACCAACGACGAGAACAAACCCGACGACCATGAAACCAACCGCACACCTGCTCGGCCTATTGGCCTTCAGCACCCTCGCCCTTGCCTCGTGCAAAAAGGAAGAGGAAACCGCAACCCCGACACCAACTCCCGTAACAGCTGGCCCCGCCGTGGACCCCAGTACCGCACCGCGAATATCCGTGGACCGCTTCAGCGCCAATGCGGGTACGCTGATGGTACGGGATGACATGAACGGATTACCCGCCGCCAACACCGCGATCAACTTCGATCAGGCGCCATTCATCACTACGGGCTTCGGGCCTGCCGGACAAGTCACCGAATACTACAACTTCGATGTGCAACCCACGGCCCTGGTACCCATCTGGGTGCTGTTCCGTAGTGGCGAGGCAACGCCTGTTGCAGGCCAGTTCAACATCATCGACAAGATCCCCGGCGAAACCGGTTACAACGATTTCTGGGTGGTGCGCAAAGTGACCGTGCCAACGGACTACGTCGCCAACTCGGTAACGAGCTATTCGGAGATCGTCGCGCTCGGGTACAGCATTGAGAACACCACCACGATCGTGAACTGTCCTGTGGTACCCGAAGGTTCCACCGCCACCAAACGACTGGCCGGCGAGACCAACGCGCTAATGCAAGGTTGGTACAAGGACAAGGCGTGCTTCTACTTCAGCTTCATGGAGCATCCGCTTTCGGGAAGCACGGTGCCCACTTCGCCGATCTATGTCATCTTCAACATCAACCCCGACCAACCGATGGGAGGACCGCCTTCCGGATTCGTTGTTGAAAGCGGCACCATGCAAACGCACAACGTTCTGGCAACGGTACCGGGAGACGCCACCTATTCGCCCCTGTGGCGCGTGAGCGTGATCAACAACGCGGATTTTTCCAGCGTAAGTGGGTTGCCCAGCGCGCAAGCCGCGAACATCATGGCCATGAACGTGATGAACGTGAATTGCCCGATCGTTCGTTTTCCATAGTCGAAGATCCGTTTCGAGAAGTCCAGCGGCACTGAACAGTACGCCGCGGATCGTGCGACCGTAATCGCACCGAGGCATGGTGGTGGCCCTTCCCGAACAGCGGACCCTGGCGCAAGCCGGGGTCCGCTCGTTCGGAACAAGTACCAAAACGACCAGTGACCCCGTAGATCCGCGATGCCCGAATGTGGGGATGTGCATCGCGGTGAAGGACCGACCCTTTAGTTTCGTTCCAAAGTCCAAAGCCATGTCCCGCTCTTCTCTCTTGTTGCTCACAGCGTTCGCCTTCATTTCGTGCGGAAGTGCTCACGCGCCAGTGGATGCGGACGGTGACGGCATCATTTCCAAAGAAGAAGAGCAGGCAGCGGTCGAACAGGACCAAAAGCCCACCAAGAAATTCGTGGAGGGCAAGGACTACGTGGTGTTGGAACGCTTGCGCGTGATCGATGCACAAGGCTTCGGCCAGCCGATGGAAGCGTACTCGATCCTGATCCCCAAAGGGTGGAAAAGCCAGGGCGGCATTACGTGGCAAGTGGGCAACCCTTGCATGATCGAAGGCATCAAGAACCGCGTTACCGCTACCAGTCCGGATGGCCAATACGCACTGGAGCTATACCCTGTGAACCAATGGGAATGGTGGGATGATCAGCTGATGTTGCAGACCTACATGCAGCGGCAACAAGATCCGTTGACCCGCCGCTGCCCGATCGCGCAACCCATGGATGCCATGCAATTCCTGCAAGGGCCATTGGCACAAGAGATAGGCGCACAAGTGAGCAACATAGAGCCGAACGAAGCGATGAACGCGGTAATGCGGCAGCAGGCCCAGAGCCAGCAATACCAGCAAAATGGCTACGGGGTTGAACAACGCCCCAGTTCGGCCATGGGCACATTGCACTTCCCCGATGGTAGCGGTGGTATTGCCTTGTGCAGTATCAGCATGCAAGTAAGCACCATGCCCAACATGATGACCGGTGGCCAGATCGCGAGCTATTCCTGCCAGAGCGTGCAGAAAGTCGCAGTGAAGTGCCCCGCTGGAAAAGAAGCCGAAGCGCGCAAATTGCTAAGTGCCGTGCTGGCGAGTTTTCGCGGAAACCCACAATGGCAAGCGGGTGTGCAACGCATGTTCAACAATGTGGCCGCGGTTGAACTGCAAGAAGGTGCAAAGCGGGCGGCCATGCAACGCGAAGCCGCGAACTATTCCGCCGATCTGCAACAACGCACATGGGAAGAAGGACAAGCCAGCCAAGACCGCATTGCCGAAGGATGGAGCCAAACCCTGCGCGGTGTGGAGACTTGGAAGGATGCAAGCGGTGGTAGCGTAGAACTGAACAGCGGCTACAACGAAGCATGGAGCCGTCCGGATGGCTCGTATATCCTGAGCAACGATCCGCTGTTCGACCCCAACGTGGCGTTGCAGGAGGATTGGAAGAAGCTGGAGAAAGGGCGCTGATCGGGCTGTCCCTCGTTCATGGGATGTGCGGTGTGTTCACATCCCGCCCCGACCTCGATAAGTGTGTACAAAGCACGATCCCATGCGCACATCTGTTCCTTTTTCTTTGGTCCTCGCCGTTGTACTGGCTTCCTGTGGGGACGCCACAACCAATCCCGCAGCCGCGCAAAGCAGCGCATCGGGTGGAAAGACCTTCGTAGAGGGCAAAGACTACACGATCATGGAACGTGTGCGTTTCATGGACAACCAAGGCTTCGAGCAGCCTGCGGAGGCCTTCAGTGTGCTGTTGCCGAAGGGCTGGAAGCACGAGGGCGGCATTATGTGGAAGGATATGAACGCTTGCCGGGGCGAGATGGTCACCGGGCGCTGGACCGCGAGTTCACCTGAAGGCGCGATACGGTACACCTCTTTGCCGCTGCACACCTGGGGTTCCGCTTCCGACCCCATGATGCAAGAGAACATGATGATGCAGGCACAGAGTGGTGGCTGTGAGTTCGGTGGCCCGATGCCAGCGGAACAGTACTTGCGCGAAGTATTCGGCCCGCGTGAACTGCAAGGCGCTTCCATTTCCGATGTGAAAGAGAACGGTGCCGCTCGCCAAGAGATGGACCAACAATCGCAACGCACGATCGATGCGATACGGCAGATGGGCGGCATGGCCGAGGTGGAGAACAGTGCAATCACCGCACGGCTGAAGTGGGCAGATGGCACCGAAGGCGTGGTCATCTGCTCGGTCTCTAACATCTTCAACAACATGCAGAACGCCTACACCGGCGAGATGCAGCAGATCACCACCAGCGTGGCCGCCGAACGGAGCTTCGTTCGCTACCCCACCGCGCGGAAAGATGAAGCGGAGCGCTTCTTGGCGAACGTGAAGAGCAGCTTCCGAACCAACCCGGAATGGAAACGCTCCATCGACGACTTCTTCACACGCATGCGCGGCCAGCAGGACCTGATGCACCGTGAACGCATGGCTGCTATCGACGCACAGACACGCGCCAACACCGCCGCCCACAACCAGCGGATGAACGACATCCAAGCGCAGGGCGCAGCGAACACCGCAGCACACAACCAGCGCATGGACAACATGGACAACAACATGCGCTCGTGGGAATCGCAACAGAGCAGCCAGGACCGCATGCACACTTCTTTCGTGCAAACGATCCGCGAGGTGCAGACCTATCAGGACGGCAGCGGCAAGGTGGAACTCAGCAGCGGCTACGATCAGGCGTGGAGCCGCGGCGATGGCACCTACATCCTGAGCAACTCCCCCGGCTTCGACCCGAGTAGTGTGTTGCAGGACCAGAACTGGCAGGAGATGAAGCCGACGAACCCGTAGCGTCCCTCCGTCATAGTTTCGCCGTGCAACGATCCCCACATGCGCGTAGCGAACCTCCTCTCCACCCTCTTGCTCCCCTTCTCCCTTCTTGCCCAAGGCACACCGACCCGCTTCATCGAAGTCCAGGTGATCGACAGCGTCCGCTTGCCCTTCCAAGGCATGGACCTCGAGGTGCGGATGGACAACCCCACGGAACTGGCCATGGCAAAAGCCTCCGATCTGGGCGATCAGGACATCGACTACGACAAGCTGCTGCACAAGGCGGAGGCCGAAGCGAAGTCCAGCGAAGCGGAATTCATCGCCCTGATGAAGACCGGCGGCTACACCTACCGGCTGAGTTCCACCGAACACGCACAGGATTACACCGGCCAGACGACCAAGACCTTCGACGTGAACAACTACCTGGTGGAATTGAAAGCCGCCGACATGGAGCGCTACTACAAGGTCACCGAAGGGCACATCGGCTGGTCGGGCACACCGAAGCAAGCCCACTATGGCGAAGCGGCCAGTTCCTTCCCGCGCCTGATGAAGAAGCTGTTCGATAACGCGCGGCGCAAAGCCGAGGCACTGATAAGCGTTACAGGCGGGCACGTCGGCAAGGTGATCAGCGCGCAGGAACTCGCTCGATCTGAAGGCTCCGTGCTCGAGCAGCTGTTCAAGATGGACAAGAGCAGCGACAAGGACGAGACGATGTTGCAGTTCGGATCCTCCGAGTCCGCGACGATGGCTTTCCGTTTCGAACTGTTGGACTGAACATGGCAGCAGGCGCACTGGACAAGGACTACTGGCAGAACCGCTACGACCAAGGCACAGACGGCTGGGACCTCGGAGCCCCGAGCACACCGCTCGCGACCTACATCGACCAGATCACAAACAAGGATGTCCGCATCTTGATCCCCGGCTGCGGCCCGGCGTGGGAAGGGCAATACGTGCACGAGCGCGGTTTCCGGAACGTGTGGTTGATGGACCTGACCGGTGGACCCTTCGCCGGATTTCTTCAGCGCTGCCATGACTTTCCGAAGGAACATCTGCTGATCGGCGACTTCTTCGCGCATGAAGGTCAGTACGACCTCATCATCGAGCAGACCTTCTTCTGCGCCATCGATCCAGCGCTACGTGAACGCTACGCGGAAAAGATGTACCAGCTGTTAGCTCCCAGAGGAAAGCTCGTAGGGGTACTCTTCGATGACCCACAGCCCGGCAAGGAACCCGGCGCTCCGCCCTTCGGTGGAAATGGGGCTGAATACGTGGCGCTATTCACGCGGTACTTCGGGCAGGTGAAGGTGGTCCCCTGCTACAACTCCATCGCCCCCAGATCGGGGCGAGAGGCTTGGATAAACGCGACGAAGTGAGGGGCGGGCATCTAAGGTCTTTCTGCGTGCGTCTCATACCATGAACATGGGAAACAGTTCCATACCCGTCCATCACCTGCACGAGCAAGAAAAGCGGCCAGTGCGGGTGGAACGCTTCTCTACTCGCGACGAGGACGTGCGCAACGACGTGCATCGTCATGACTTCCATGAGATCTTCTTCCTGACCTCAGGCTCTGGAGAGCACATGATCGATCTAACATCGCACACTTTCCGTGCTCCCTGCATGCACGCCATCGTTGCTGGGCAAGTGCACCGATTGAGCCGCAGTGCGGACAGCGTCGGTGCGGTGTTGATGTTCCAGCGCGAGGCCATCCACGGCACTTCGATGGACGATGATCTGCACACCTTGTTCAGCGGCCTCCAGGGCGGCCCGGTTTGGGAGATCACCGCTGACCAACTCGACCTGGCCCGAACACTGCTCGATCTGATCTCGAATGAAACGGCTGCCGAGGACCCGAATGCCCGCCGGGCGGCCAACGGTCTCCTTTCGGTGCTGATCGCGAAATGCGCGCAGTGGGCTGGATCACCGCATCCGCAACTCGACGACGCCGGTTCCGGGGATCTCGCCCGGCGCTTTCTTGGGGACGTGGAGCGCGACTTCCTCACCGAGCGTCGCGTGGGCGCGTATGCCGATCGCTACGCCATCACCGCTGATCACTTGAGCGACCTGCTGCGCAAGCGCATTGGCCGAAGCGCGATGGAGGTCTTGCAGGACCGCCTGATCCTTGAAGCCAAGCGGCTTCTGCTCCATTCCTCGTTGAGCGTCAAAGAGGTGGGCTTCGCACTGAACATGGAGGACCCCGCTTATTTCAGCCGGTTCTTCAAGAAGGCCACGGATCTCACCCCAGGGGAGTATCGGGACCATGTCCGGGATTTGTACAAGGGTTGACCGGCTCCGTCCATTGGCGGTGGCCCACGACACCCGGATCTTTGTCGTCAACAAATCCTGATACCATGAAAAATCGAAAACACTGCATCGCCATTGCGTTTCTCGCCTTGGCGGGCACATCCAGTGCTCAAGAGGACTGCAACAACCTGTGGCCCGCGTCCTTCGGCTACGCGCCTTTCGATAGCGACCTGATGGAAGTACGGATCCAGAACAATGGTCCCATTGGCTGGAGCTACCCTTCCCTCGTGTTCTACAATACGAGCGGGGATAGTGTTGCTTGGCGCCCAGCGGAGTTCTTTGGGATAGGCAACGATCAGGTCTTCACATTGGATATCACGCATCCCGAAGCGATCAACGATGGTGGCGTGTACCCCACCGTGGAACTGTGGACAGGCTTCAACGACTCGTTGCGCTGCACCTGGGTGACGTCGGGGATGTTCTGCTACCCTAGCATCTGCGCCACTGTACACCCCTACGTGCTATCATCCGATCCAGCGGCAGCAGGCACCACCTTCATCTGGAGCATCAACAACGACAACGGCGAGAACATCGCTTTGGGTGAGATGACGATGCCGTTAGGCGGTGTGGAGGTAATGGATACAGTGTGCCTTCCTCCCGGGAACTACTCGCTCACGATGTCCAACTCTTCCATCAGTGGAACTGGGGTTACCTACCAGATGCGCGGTCAACCTGGCTCAACCTCCTCGTCCCCGTCGATACAAGTGAACACCTTTGGTTCCAGTGAGTTCACTGTGCTCGAAGCGTGCATCGATGGGACCAATGCTGTTGCGGAGATCCCTTCGGAAGAATTGCGCTCGAACATTGTGAACGGGATCCTCCATCTACAGCTCCCGATAGGTGAAACCTCTTCAACCGTTGAACTGTTCGATGCGTCAGGCCGTGTCCTTCTGCGCAACACTGACACCAAAACCCAGAGGGAGCTTGACCTATCGGGACTTGCCCCGGGTGTATTGATCCTCTCTGTGACCAATGAAGAACATGGGCGCAAGTCGAAGACATTGGCCTGGACCCGTTGAGCAACGGTTGAAGAAAGACTTGGCACAATTTTCCGGAACGGCCCACACATTTAGTCGCCAGGGCGGTATCCTTGAAGAACATTCCGGCGGCACAACCTGAACCCAACGACAACATGGAACCCAAAAACAAACCAACACCTGATCAAGTGATGGCGATGGACCGGAGGAAATTCCTACGAGCGGGCTCGCTGATGAGCTTGGGCTCCCTGCTGCTACCGAGCCGTTTGGCGGCATTGCCAGTGGCCCCGGATGATGGTGGCGGATGTGCCCCTACATCGGACGACATCCTTGGCCCGTATTACCTGGCCGGGTCGCCCAACACGACCATGGTCGCGCAAACGGATGAACCCGGAACGCGCTTGTTCCTGACGGGCACCGTTCTGAGCAACGATTGCCAGACACCCGTACCGAACGCGAAGATCGAGGTCTGGCAAGCGAACGACGCCGCGGTCTACGACCTGAGCCCGGCCTTCACCCTGCGCGGCACCATGTTCAGCGATGCCAATGGTCTGTACGCTTTCGAGACGATCATTCCCGGGGCGTACCTGAACGGCAGCCAGTACCGTCCGAAGCACATCCATTTCAAAGTGACGAAGCCGGGGTTCCCTGACCTCGTTACGCAACTGTACTTCGAAGGCGATCCGTACATCGCCGCCGATCCCTGGGCTTCACAACCCGATGCTGTGCTGAGGATCATCCCGCTCAACGATATCGGCGGGGGGCAGTCCGAAGGAATGTTCGACATCGTTCTGGACGGGTTCACGAGCATCAAGCCGAACCGCTATGGTTTGGACGGCGACGTACTGCCCATCTACCCGAACCCGATGTTGGACAGAGCGAGCATCCACTTCAATGTATTCAGGAAAGCGAAGGTGCAAGTGATCATTACGGATGCCGACGGCACCGAGATCATCACCCTGAAAGATGAAGAAATGGCACAAGGCCGGTACACCGTGCAATGGGACGGCAGTGGCGGCGGTTATGGCGGTGCGGTGGCGGCGGGACTTTACCTCGTGCATCTTCGCATGGATGGCAATACGATCAAGAGCCAGCGGATCGTTCGGCAATGACCGGTGTAGTGTTTCACACACGGATCGAACGGAGGCCCACCAGCCTCCGTTCTTCATTCTTGCATTGATCAGCATCCCGCACCTTTGTTGCATGAAGTACGTCCCCATTGAATGCGCACTTCACGACCAGTACCTGGCGTGGGCCACGAACCGAACGCCTGTCACGGTGACGTTCACGGATGAACAAGGAACGCTCCGGATCGTTTCGGGAACAATAGCCGACGTGTACACGACCAAGGAAGGATCGGCGGAATGGATGATCGTGTCTGGAGTAACTGTTCGACTGGATCGCATCCATGATGTTCGTCACCTCTGAGACCGGTGAACCCTGTTTACTTTGAGCAAGTGAAGCAACTCCTCCCTCTCGCGTTCCTGTTAGCGATAGCCGCATGCGGAAAAAAACGCGAGACCGCACTACCGTCGATCAGCCCGATCACTGAAAGCGTGTACGCGAACGGCGTGATCAAAGCAGCCGGGCAATACACGGTCTATCCAACCGTGAACGGGAACGTAACGGCCCTGTTGGTGAAAGAAGGCGACACGGTGAAGGCGGGTCAACCCCTATTGCGATTGGATGACCGCAGCAGTGGCCCGGCCGCACAGAGCGCGCAGGCACAATTGCGAACACTAGAGCAGAACGCGCGCAACAATGGTCCGGTGTTGTCCCAGCTGAAGGAGGCCGTTGAACAAGCGAAAGACAAACTGCGGTTGGACAGCACCAACTATGCACGCCAGCAGGTCTTGTGGGGCCAACAGATCGGCAGTCGCTCCGAACTTGAACAACGCGAGTTGGCCTTCTCCACGAGCAAGGCAACGTTTATCCGGGCTTCCAGTGCGTTGGAGGAAACGAGCAACCGGCTCCGCAGCGATCTGGAAGTGGCCCGCAACAACGCCGCCATCAATGCCGCAGGAAACGATGACCGCACGCCTCGAAGCTTGATCGACGGCATCGTCTACGACCTACGGATCGAACCGGGTGAGCTGGCTACGCCCCAAAAAGCAATCGCCGTTATCGGCAGCGCCTCCGACCTCTACCTGGAGCTGGAAGTGGATGAGAAAGACATCACACGCGTGAAGCCTGGTCAAATAGTGCAAGTGTCCTTGGAGATCGAAGCCGGACGCGCTTTCAAAGCGGAGATCACCCGGATCATTCCGATCATGGACGAACGGTCTCGAACGTTCACCGTGGAAGCGCGATTCAAAGAAGTCCCTGCGGTACTCTACCCGAACCTTACGGTGGAAGCCAGCATCGTGCTCCGCGAGAAGGCCCGTGCGCTTACTGTTCCGGCATCGTACATAGTGAACGGCTCATCCGTGCTCACCGGACCGGATGAACGCACGCCTGTGGAGATCGGCGTTCGAGACCTCGAGCGCGTTGAAGTGCTAAGCGGCATCGATAGCTCCACCGTGTTGTACAAGCCTTAGTCAATGCGGCTGCTGCTGGACATTTCCTTCACGCTGCTGCGAGCCAAGCTGAAGCAGAGCATCATTGCGGCCGTGGGTGTCACGTTCAGCATCACCATGTTCGTGACGTTGCTCGGCTTCATGAACGGGTTGAACGATCTGCTGGACGGCTTGATCCTGAACCGCACCCCGCATGTCAGGTTGTACAACGAACTGAGGGCATCACCGGAACAACCGATCGATCGGGCCACGGACAGCAGCACGTACAACTTCGTTCGATCGGTACGGCCTAAAAGCGAATTGCAGCGCATCGCCAACGCAACGGGGATCATGGATGCTTTGGAAAAAGACCCACGCGTGCTTGCGGTAAGCCCTCGACTGGTCGCCCAGGTCTTCTTCAACGCGGGTACGGTGGACCTGAACGGTCAAGTGAGCGGCATCGATGTGGGCCAAGAAGTGCGCTACTACCAATTCGCCGACTACCTCGTCCAGGGCGCTCCGCATGATCTCGCATCGGGTGGCAACAACATCGTTCTCGGCAAGGGTCTCGCGCAAATGATGGCCGCGGATATCGGTGATGTGGTACAAGTAACCACGGCCTCCGGTGACCGGACCCTGCTGCGCGTTGTGGGTATATTCCAAAGCGGCATCGCGGATTACGACAAAGTGCAATGCTACGCGAGCATCAAGACAGTGCAGAAAATACTGGGGCGCCCGAGCACCTACTACACGGACATCAACGTGAAGCTGCATGACATCCTACAGGCCCCTGCCATGGCCCAGGAACTTGGTGCGCGATTCGACGTGGACGCCATCGATGTGCAGACGGCCAACGCACAGTTCGAGACCGGCAGCAATGTTCGGAGCATCATCAGCTATGCCGTTGGAGTTGTGCTGTTGATCGTCGCTGGCTTCGGCATTTACAACATCCTGAACATGATGATCTACGAGAAGCTGGACGCCATCGCCATCCTGAAGGCCACGGGCTTCAGCGGCAGGGATGTGCAGCGGATCTTCCTCTCACTGTCCATGATCATCGGCATTTTCGGTGCGACCGGTGGTCTGATCTTCGGTTTCGGTCTGCAGAACGTGATCGATAGTATTCCGTTCGTCACGCAGGCCTTACCAACCGTGAGCACCTTCCCCATCGATTACAACCCGAAGTACTACGTGATCGCCGTGACCTTCGCACTCATTACCAGTTGGATCGCTGGCTGGTTCCCGGCCAGGAAGGCAAGCCAAGTGGATCCCGTAGAGATCATCCGCGGAAAATGAACGCCCCACACAACGTCCTCGATGTGGTGAAGGTGAACAAGTCCTTCCATGATCCTGTGACCGTACCGGTGCTGAAGGACGTTTCCCTCTCCGTGGCGCGCGGGGAATTCGTGAGCATCACCGGCAAGAGCGGTTGCGGCAAGAGCACGTTATTGTACATCCTGAGCACCATGGACACGGACTACGAGGGTGAGCTGAAGATCGATGGCGAACCCACACATGGTTTGTCCGGCACGCGGTTGGCTGAAATACGCAACGAGAAGATCGGCTTCGTGTTCCAGAGCTTCAA
>JANNYL010000534.1:0-18395 GCA_031410075.1 Flavobacteriales bacterium | reverse complement strand
GTAGGCTTGCCTATCGAGATCCTTGTTCCGGATGCTGTGAGCAATCGCCACTCGGCCCATCGCAAGGAGTATCATAAGAAACCCGTTCAGCGCTCCATGGGTCTCGGCTTGGACCTCTGGGGAAAACGCAAGGATGGAAGTTTGTTCCCAGTGGAAATAAGCCTGAATCATTTCACAGTGGACAATGGGCACTTCGTGATGGGACTGGTCACGGACATTACCCTACGCCACACAGCGGAAGCTGAACTACAACGGACCAACCAGGAGTTGGAAGAACGTGTAGAACAGCGGACAGCAGAACTTCGCGCCGCTGAACACAGTGTGCGCGAAGCGCTGGAAAAAGAACGCGAACTGCACGCACTAAAGAGTCGTTTCGTCGCGATGGCGAGCCATGAATTCCGAACACCGCTCAGCACCATCATGAGCAGTGTGGACCTGATCGGCCGGTACACCGGAGACATGAAGGACGAAAAGGTGGAAAAGCATGTGGCGCGCGTGCGCAGCAAAGTGAGGGAGATGACGGCAATGCTCAACGAGTTCCTTTCGCTGGAGCGTATTGAGCAAGGTCAAGTGGTATGTACACCTGTGGAATTGGACGTGGTTCACCTGTGCATCGAATTGATCGAAGAATTACGTGCACTTGCGAAACCAGGCCAGTCCATCGATTACGATCATTCCGGTGAAGCCCGTTCAGTCACACTTGACCGCCAGATGTTGAGCAACGCGATCACCAATCTGGTTACCAACGCGGTGAAATACTCACCTGAAGGGAAACGAGTAACACTTAGCACCTCCATCACTGATGGCCGCCTAATGATCACGGTGAACGATGAAGGCATGGGCATTCCGAAAGAGGACCAAGAACATCTGTTCGAACGTTTTTTCCGTGGAAGTAACGCGACCACCATTCAAGGAACCGGCCTCGGATTGAACATCGTGAAACGCTACCTGGATCTGATGAACGGTGGTATCTCGTTCGAGAGCGAACCGGGTCGCACGGTCTTTACAGTAACACTTCCACAACACCTGAACCCATGAGAACCATCCTGTTGATCGAGGACGATGCGGACATGCGTGACAACACGGCCGAGATCCTTGAGCTCGCGGATTATCGTGTTCTAAAAGCGGATAATGGCCGGCGCGGGGTGGAGATGGCACGAAAGGAAATACCGGATCTGGTGCTGTGCGACATCATGATGCCCGATCTGGACGGTTATGGTGTGCTGCACATGTTGTCACGCATCCCCGCAACAGCGGAAGTTCCGTTCATCTTTCTCAGCGCGAAGGCCGAGCGGAGCGACGTGCGCAAAGGCATGGAACTCGGTGCCGATGATTACCTCACGAAACCCTTCGAGGAAGGCGAGTTGCTCAACGCCATAGAAGGCCGATTGAAGCGCAGTGAACTTTTCAGGAAAGGGTTCGAGAACGGCTTCGATGGACTGAACCAGTTCATGGACCAGGCAAAGGGCTTGGATGCGTTGAAACACATCGGCCAGGACCGCAAGACGCGAAAAATCGAGAAGAAGGATGTGCTCTTCCACGAGGGTGATGAGATGCGAACAGTGCCATATCTCGTCCATGGTAAAGTGCGTACGTTCAAGATCAACAACGACGGCAAGGAGCTTGTCACCGGTCTTCACGGCGAAGGGGACTTCGTGGGCTTCATGGGCCTTTTGGAGAACGGCCGTGCAATGGAGACAGCCGAAGCCCTGGAGGCTTGCGAGGTGGCGTTCATACCGCGTGAGGACCTGCTCGCTTTGCTCTACAAGGATCGCGATGTCAGCATTCGTTTCATCAAGATACTCGCGCGAAATGTGAAAGAAAGGGAAGAGCATCTGTTGCAACTCGCATACTCCAGTGTGCGGCAACGCGTGGCTCAAGCCTTATTGCGTGTACACGACAGGTACGCCGATGAGAAAGCGGCAGGTCTTGGCGTGCACATCAGTCGTGAGGATCTGGCTAGCATTGTTGGCACAGCGACGGAATCCCTGATCCGTTGTCTTACGGATCTGAAGGAAGAGGGCCTCATTGATACTCTCGGTCGCGAGATCAGGATCGTGGACAAGTCGCGGCTGCAAAAACTCGCACACCGCTAGGATCGCGAATGGAGACCGGACCGTTCGTGTTCTTCGGTCTCCTGCTCGTTGCTGAGGTGCTGGGCACTATCGGCGGGTTCGGCTCATCCATGCTGGTGATGCCGCTCGCTGGCTGGTTCCTTCCGTTCGATCAGGCTCTAGGGCTCACCGCTTTGTTCCATGTCTTCAGCAACGGGGCCAAGATCTTTTTGTTCCGCAACGGGGTTTCGCGCAAGCTATTGATCTGGTTGGGTATTCCTGCGGTTCTCGGCGTGCTCATCGGCGCGAGGCTCACGATCTTTCTCGATCAACAATTGCTCGCTGGATTGATGGGCGGCGTATTGGTGGTGATGGGAATTGGCTTGCTCTTGAATTCCGCATGGAAGCTGCGAGCAACGACCAATAACGCACTAACGGGTGGGGCGATCAGTGGTTTGATCGCGGGGCTTGCCGGCACCGGTGGTGCGATCCGTGGCATCACGCTCGCTGCTTTCGATCTGGAGAAGGTCGCCTTTGTAAGCACCAGTGCATGGATCGACATGGGCGTGGACCTCAGCCGAAGTGCCGTATACGCCTCACAGGGGTTTATGACACCGGCGGTACTCGTGTACTTGCCGGCCATGGCAGTGGCGAGCATCACGGGAAGTTGGATCGGTAAGGTGGCGCTGGAACGGATCGATCAAGACAATTTCCGCAGGATCGTGCTGGTACTGGTCGTGATGATGGGTCTCATCACGTTGGCGCAATCCCTTTGGGGTGGATCACCCAACGAATGACCAACGTAGGTTCACTGGGCAAACCTGGATCACCAGTTGTTCTACAGCTGCAGAACCAGTAACGGCATCTTCACATGCAAGGCTAGTCGTTTCGCCACACTGCGATGGAACAGACCATCGAGAATACCCATGTGGCGGTGGAGGACCACTACCATATCGACTTCATCCCGTTCAGCCACATTGCTGAGTGCCAGCGCAACATCATCCCCAGGAACGCCGATGAACGTATGCTCCACATGCACAAGGGCTGTATCGTAATCTTTGACGATAAGCGGATCGGGTTTTTCACCCGCGTTCTGTAGTACATGTCCAATACTGATATGCGCCGCATACCGCTTGGCCAGCTTCACGAGCCACCGCATGGCAAGCGGCTCCACACCCTTGTGATCGTCGGCGAGCAGGATACGGCGCAAGCCCCTGAACTGTGCATCTTTCGGTACAATGAGTACAGGAACCTTGCACTTTTTGGCTAGTTCACTCGCATTGGTCCCCAAGAAGGTGACGCCGGTTTTACCTTGGGTGCCCATCACCACCACGTCCACGCTCATTTCGTTGATCATGTCTCCGACTATAACGGACAGCGGGCCATACTTCAATTCTGTCCGCACGACAGCGACGTCACCACCCTTCAGGGAGCGGACGTTCCGGTGGAACGTATCCATATCTTCTTCGCATGCTTTGTAAAGTTCGGCGCTCACACCAGCCCATACGGTGTTGTTCGGAATTGGATCCAGATAGGAATGGAGCAGAACGAATTCATTTCCCTCGGTACCGAACAACTCGATCGCATAGCGGCAGGCGTTCAATGAATCGTCACTGAAATCGGTCGGAAGGAGGATATGGGTCATGGGTTGCTATGTGCATGAATGCTGGAAAGTTCGGAAGAAACGACCGTGCCTTACCTGACAAGAGTCACCTTTCTGAACAAGCGATGAACCACGTTCAGCCTGATCTTCGTACTTCGCCTACCACCTTCGGGACCACATGGCCGCAAGATCACAGAACTCACTGGCGCTTTTCAGTTTCAAGGGCATCAAGGTGCTCATGCATTGGAGCTTTCCGTTGCTGATCGTTTGGGTGGTCATTTCCTCATTGGGCGCGGGCATGGATGCGAGGCATACACTTCAGCAAGTCCTTTATGTTCTGGTGGTTTTTTGCTGTGTAGTGTTGCACGAATTCGGACACGCGCTTACCGCTTTGCACTACGGCATCCGTACACGGAACATCCTTTTGCTCCCTATTGGCGGGGTCGCCAGTTTGGAACGCATCCCCGAGAAACCCGCGCAAGAGCTGCTTGTAACACTGGCCGGCCCTGCTGTGAACCTGGCCATTACACTGCTGGTCGGTATCCCGTTCTTCTTGTTCGGCAACAACGCGTTCATCACGGATCCCATCAAGGGTCCTACAGGATCCTTGGCGTTGATCGGTTTCATCGTCACCGTGAACCTGGGCTTGTTCCTGTTCAACCTGATACCTGCGTTCCCCATGGACGGTGGGCGCATCCTTCGTTCGTCGCTCGCTTTCGCGATGGACCGTGTGAAGGCCACGCGCATCGCGGCCACCGTGGGGAAGGTGTTCGCGATCGGGTTCCTGCTCGCGGCTTTCAAATGGCAACAGCCCATGATCGGGCTCATTGGCCTCTTTGTGTACTTCGGTGCTTCAGCTGAACTGAACATGGTGACCGTTCAGCGCGCTCTCGTGGGAACGCACGTGAAGGATGTGATGCGCACACGCTTCTGGAGCATGCCGCATGATGCCACGATCCAACAGGCAGCGGACGAACTGCTTTCCGGTGGCGACCATGTTGTGGTGGTTACACGCAACGGGTCGTTCGATCGGCTTGTCCAGCGCGCCGACATCATCGCCGCGATGCAGGCAGGTCAGCAATTGCAACAGATGCAAAGCATTCCTGGAATTGTACCGGAAAGTGCATCATTACACACCGACGTGAAGGACGCCCACCAGAAATTGAGCGTTGGCCAATGGCCGTTGATGCCCGTTATCGAAAGCGGACGGATAGTGGGTGTGCTTGAACTGGACAACCTTTCAGAATACATGGAGCTTCACAAAACCTGAACGAGCCGTGGCGGAACACATCGTCAAGATCCTTGGAACGGAGTTCATCACTCCCGATGTTAAGCGCTTCACGGTGGAGAAGCCAACAGGCTTTCGTTTTACACCGGGTCAGGCAACGAATGTCTCCATCAACACGCCGGAACACGTGGGCCAATTGCGGCCGTTCACCTTTACGTCGCTGCCCACAGCCAGACGGCTCGAGTTCATCATCAAGATCTACAACGACCACGAGGGGATCACCAAAAAGCTCGGCCTGTTGCATGCTGGCGCAGAGCTGGTACTTCATAGTGTTTTCGGTGCGATCCAATATGCTGGGCCCGGTTTCTTCTTCTCTGGAGGCACTGGTGTTACACCCTTTGTCGCGATCCTCCGCGACTTGCACCATAAGGGTGATCTGAAAGGCAACACCTTGCTCTGTTCATACAGGGGCGCGAGCGATGTGATCCTTGATGACGAGTTCACGAAGATGTTGGGCAAGAACTTCCTCAAGATCTTCACCCGTCAGAACGTGATCGGCTTTCGAGAACGCAGGCTCGATCGCGACATGCTCATCACACTCGTGCAGGATTTCGACCAGCGCTTCTATGTATGCGGCCCAGAGGATTTCGTGAGCAACATCAATGATCTGCTGCTCAGCCTCGGGGCAACTGCCGATAAGCTCGTGTTCGATCACTGAAGCGAGCCATCGCGCCATCCTGGTTCGCTATCGATACTTGGCGAGGTTGTCCAACGGTGCACCCCTAAGGATCGCCACTGGGTCCGCGATCGCCACTTTGCGGAAGGGGAGTGGAAGTAACCGCCTGATCGCCATGGGGATCACACTGCGCCATTTCGGGTGAACATTGCCGTGTGAGAAACATCGTTTTTACCATAGGTCGCTCCCTGTGCTCCGGAATACCTTCGGCGCAGCCACGTATGTCCATGCGCGAAGTGCGTTCCATAGTCTTCTTTCTATCGGTATTGCCTGTGCTGGCGGTGTTAGCCCAACCGGGCAATCAGGACTGCGCGACGGCAACCACGTTGTGCGCCCAACAGCCGGTTGCGGGTAGCAACGCTGGTGCCGCTGGTTTACTGCCGACCCTGTGCCCTCCGGGAGGAAGCTTGGTTTGGTACACCTTCACCACGAACAGTGTTGGTGGCATGGTGGATCTGAACGTTTCCGGGATCAACTGCCCTTCGATCGTAGGTATGGACAATGAGTTGAGCCTGCTCGTGCTCAACTTTGGGATACCGTGCGATATCGCGACCTACAGCGTCGTGAACTCATGCGAGCAAGACTCGGTAGACTTCATCGTGAGTGTGCCAGGCCTTGCTGCGAACACCCAGTATTGGGTGGTGGTGGCAGGCGTACAAGACAACGGTGCCAGCCTGCCTGCGGAATGTGCCTTCAACATCAGTACGAGCGGCCCGGGCGCCAACATTGTAGGAGTTGATTTTTCCGCAGGCCCTGATGTCACACTTCCGGAGGGTAGCAACACCCAACTACTTGCCACGGGGGGCTCCACCTACCTCTGGACCCCGAACAGCGGCCTAAGTGGTGATGATATCGCTGACCCCTTCGCACAGCCTACAGAGACCACTACCTATACCGTTTCCACAGAGTTGAACGGGTGTACTTACATGGATGAAGTGGTCGTGGAAGTGAAACGGCTGATCTCCCCGTTCAACACCATCACTCCGAACGGTGACGGCCGAAATGATGTGTGGGAGATCTTCGGGATCAACGATTATCCGCAAAGCAAGGTGAGCATTTATGATCGTTGGGGCCAGCGTGTGTTTTCCAGTGTGGGCTACAAGGAACCGTTCAACGGGGAAGGCCTTCCCACGGCGACCTATTACTGGATCATCGAACTGAACATTCTGCAAGGCGTAGCTGAGCCATACACGGGTTTTCTCACCATCATCAACTGATGCGTGCCGCGCTCGCCCTTCTTTGTTTCTCCCTCTTTGCGCCCACGCGTGCGCAGCAGATCGCACAATACACACAGTACGTCTTCAATCATTTCAGTGTGAATCCTGCTGTGGCTGGAAGCAAGGATTGTCTGGATGTGCGCTTGGGCTTCCGGAAACAATGGGTCGGCTTTCCAGGGTCACCTACTACGGGTTGGGCCAGTTTGCACGGGTACATACGCCCCAAGGGAAAACCATTTGTGCGGAACCGTCATGGCATTGGTGCCTTTATTGAGGCCGACGAAACCGGTCCGCTTGGATACACGCATTTTTACCTGGCCTACGCCTATCACGTGCAGATGGCGAAGGATTATTACTTGAGCTTGGGACTATTCGCGGGCATCAAGCAAGAGAAGATCGATGTGGGAGCAGTGAACGCACAGGATCCAACGGATCCAGCTTTGTCCAACGGTGGAAGTGTGCTGGTTTACCCGGAGATATGGCCGGGCATCTGGCTTTATAGCAAGAACGGTTGGGCTGGGCTCTCGGTTCCGCAAGCATTGGGTAACCGCATCAAGGATGTTGGGGACAACAGTCGCCTTACCCGTCATTTCCTTGCAAGCGCAGGTCGCCGCATCCGGCTCAGCAAGTACATAGGCT
Organism: Flavobacteriales bacterium; assembly: GCA_031410075.1. Classification (GTDB taxonomy): domain Bacteria; phylum Bacteroidota; class Bacteroidia; order Flavobacteriales_F; family PHOS-HE28; genus PHOS-HE28. Next base: position 10,918 of record JANNYL010000534.1, on the reverse strand, counting down.
TGGTTCCGAGCACGCTGTTGAAATTGTCTCCAGGTTCTCCGTTGGCGATGGACCTGAACGTTTTCCTCGAATACAGGCGTAAGCTTGGTGTCGGCATCAGTTACCGTAATCAGGATGCCATTGCGTTCATGCTGAAGGTGCCTTTCCTTAAATTCTTCACGCTGGGTTATAGCTATGACCTGAATACCAGCCGCCTTCGTGTGGCCAATTCAAATACGCACGAGATCATCCTTGCGATCTATCCGTGCGGTGCCCAAGATCCTTCCAAAGCCATTGTCCGATGCCCCGTTTTCGAATGAAGAACACAGCTTTCCACCCTTCGTTCTCCCTGCGCTTGCTGGTTATCGCATGCGCTTTGTCAGTCTTCGGAAATGCACAGGCGCAGCGGATCAAGTACTGGACCGCCGGGTCTGGTGCATGGAGTGATGCGGCCCATTGGTCGCTTGTGGCGAATGGCGCCGGAGGTGCCGGTGTTCCGCGAGCGAATGAGGAGGTAGTGATCGCCGCACAAACAGCTGTGGAGGTGTTGATCGACCGCAATGTTGTGTGCTCTTCTTTATCGATCGATGCATCCAATGGCCCCGCGCGCCTCATTGGCTCTGCTGAAGAACGTTTGCGCATCACGGGTGATCTGCAGTTGATCGGTGACGTCGATTGGCGATACAATGGCCCGGTCGAATTCACGGCGAGCGAAGGACAAGCACGCATCGACACACGTGGTGTACTGATCACAAGTGATGTAGTGATCGATGGGGACGCGCAATGGAATTTGACGAGTGCGTTGAACCTCGCCGATGATGCCGCACTAGTGATCAGGCACGGAACGCTTCGCACGAACGACGGCGTATTGAAACTGGGCTCATTAAGGGCTGAAGGCCATGGGTCGAAGCGGTTTGAAGCAGGTGGGTCGATCATTTTGCTGAAAGCGTTCGAACCACAAGGATTCAGTGGGAATGTGGATCAGGGAAGTTCAACACTGGTACTCAATGGACAGCCTGTTCGTTGGGATGGTAGCCCCATAGATCCGGAAGAATTTCAACGGGGCATTACCAATTGTGGAACCGGAGCTGGTCAAACTCCTTTCCAAGTGAACGCTCAGGTCACGTCGAACTACAATGGCTTTGGGGTGCGGTGCAACGGCGCATGCGATGGGGCCGTAACCGTAACGATCACCGGTGGATCAGGCAACTTCGGCATCCAATGGCAAGGTGGACCTAGTGGTACAGGTACCTCCCTGCCTTGGGCGAACATCTGTGCTGGTAATAAGTTGGTGATCGTTACCGACCTAGGGCAGAACGTGGGGTGCTTTGCGAGTGTGCTTGTTACGCCGCCGCCGCCGTTGGGAGTTCTCTTCTTCGGGTTGAACCCACCTACTTGTGCCGATGTGTGCAATGGAACCGCCGTGACTTTTCCCGGCGGTGGTGCAGGTTTCGGGTATGATTACAATTGGAACAACGGGGTTGAGAACACGTCCAACCCTGCGCAACTCTGTGCAGGCGTGAACACGCTGCAACTGACTGATGCGAACCTCTGCGTTTACGATACTTCGTTCACGATCAACCTGCTACCTGTGCTCGCTGTGTTGTCCAACACGCAGGCTTCCTGTTTCGGCGACTGCAGCGGCACGGCGCATGTGGAAGTTTCTGGTGGTACACCTCCTTACACGTACAACTGGCAGCCCGGAGATCCAGCAGGGGACGGCACTGCCGATGTAACAGGCTTGTGCGCGGGCAGTTGGTCCGTTCTGGTGAGCGACTTCAACGGTTGTGATACCACGATCAACTTCCTGATCACACAGCCAGCTCCAATTGTTCCCAACCCATCGCACACGGATGCGACCTGCTCCAATACGTGTGATGGTACTGCGGGCGTGGCACCTTCGGGAAGTGTTGGGCCATACACCTATGACTGGTCTCCTGACCCGATACAAGGAGATGGTACGCCCAATGTGACCGGACTTTGTGCCGGTGACTATACCGTGTTGATCACGGATGTGCCCAGTGGATGCGATACGCTTGTCACGATCACCATCGCTTCACCGACCGCGATCGATGTGCAGTTGACCGCGATCAATGCAACATGCTCGGGTGTTTGCGACGGATCGGCCGATATCATCATTGCGGGTGGCACCCCTGGTTATGTGATCCAATGGGCACCGGGTGCAATAGTGGGGCAGGGCACGCTGAGTGTGTCGCAATTGTGTGCTGGTAATTACACGGTTACCGTTACGGATCTCATCGGTTGTGATACAACCATCGCTTTCATCATCACAGAACCGCCACCGATCCTGCCGAACGAAACGATCTCGGAGATCACCTGCGCTGGCATCTGCGATGGTGCTATCAGTGTGGCAGCTGGCTATACGTATGATTGGACACCGACCCCGCCGAATGGGGACTTCCAAACCATCGCGACCGGCTTGTGCCCGAATACATGGACCGTGTTGGTCTCCGATGGTACATGCGACACCCTGCTCTCGGTGGTGCTTACCGACCCAATACCGATCACGATAGTTCCAGCACAAACCAGCGTGAGCTGCGGAAACAATTGCGATGCCACGGCAAGCGCTGTTGTTTCGGGTGGCAATGATCCATACTCGTACTCGTGGTCGCCTCCACCGGGTGGTGGCCAAGGCACGCCAAACGTGACAGGTCTTTGTGCAGGAACGTATACCCTCACAGTTGTGGACAGTGTGGATTGCACGGTCACTTTCGACTACACTATTCTACCACCGGTTCCGCTCCAAGTGTCTATCGCAACAGTGAATGCTACGTGTCCGGATTTTTGCAACGGCTCAGCTACTGCAACGGTTGCAGGAGGCAATGATCCGTACACGTATTTGTGGGCACCTCTGCCGGGTGGTGGCCAAGGCACCACAAGTGCAACTGGTTTGTGCGCGCAGGACTATACGCTTACAGTGACGGATTCGGTGGGTTGCGATACCACGATCGTCTTTACCATTTCAGCACCGCTTCCTATCGATCCGAACGCGGTAGTGGTGAACAACATTTGTTCTGGCGATTGCACTGGCAGTATTGTTTTGGCGCCTACGGGAGGCTTCGGAAATTTCACGTACACGTGGACGCCTCCTCCGCCCAACGGACCGGGCACAGCGCAGGCGCTCAATTTGTGCTCGGGTACTTGGCAAGTGGTGGTTGCCAGCGGCGTGTGTGACACCGTATTGGTGTTCCAGATCTCGGAGCCGCCGCCTATCCAAGCCAACTTGATCACTACTCCGGTAACCTGTGGGAATGATTGTGATGGAACGGCAACCAGCAACACTGCCGGTGGAACAGCGGGCTACACATGGACGTGGAACCCTGCACCGGCTGTTGGACAAGGCACGCAGAACGCGGTGGGCTTTTGCGCAGGGCCTCATACGCTGACCATCTTAGATGCCGCTGGATGCGATACCATTATCCCCTTCAACATTGATGCTCCACCAGCACTTGTTCCGCTGCTAAGCACAACACTTGCCAGCTGTGGCGGTTTATGCGACGGTAGTGCAACGGTGTCTTTCGTTGGCGGAACGGGCCCTGTTAGTGTCTTGTGGTTCCCATCTCCCGGGGGGGGACAGAACACAACCACGGCCACCGATATGTGCCCTGGCTTATGGAGTGTAACGCTCACGGATAGTGTGGGATGCGATACCACATTGCAGTTCACCATCAATACGCCGAGCGGGATCGTTGCTGTGCCCACGGTAACGGACGTGAGTTGCGGTGATCTCTGTAATGGCGGGATCGAGTTGGATATATCCGGAGGTGTTCCTACTTACTCGATCTCCTGGTCGCCGACACCTCCAGTTGGTGGCGGAACCAGCATTAGTAGTCTTTGTGCTGGTCAATGGACAGCGGTCATTACCGATCAAGCGGCGTGCGATACCGTGCTTGTGATCGATGTGGGGGGGCCTGCGCCCATTCTCCCCAATGGTGTCTTCACGAACGAAACATGCAATGGACCCTGCGATGGAACGGCTTCTGTGAATCCCACTGGGGGCACAGGCAGCTTTATTTATTCGTGGAACCCTGCGCCGCCGATAGGTAATGGTACGTCGACCGTTGGGGGCCTGTGTGCTGGTGATTGGTGTGTGACAATAACGGACGTCACTGGTTGCGATACCACCTGGTGCTTCACGATCCTTCCGGAACAACCGATCCTTGCCAACCTCACCATTCAGGATGCCACCTGCCCGGGCACGTGCAATGGTGAGGCCAGTGTTGCACCCACCGGTGGCGTGCCAGGCTATTCGTACGATTGGAGCCCGGAGCCGGCTGCGGGCCAGGGCACTGCGGATGTGAGTGGCCTGTGTTTGGGCTTTTATACCGTCACTATTTCCGACGCTGCCGGATGCGATACCACGCTTTCGTTCTTCATCAGCAAGCCTGCGCCGATCACAACAAGTCTTGCTTTCAGCGCCGCGGATTGTACGGATCCCTGTTCTGCGGAGGCGGCCTCGTTCCCTTCAGGTGGTAATGGGGGTTACACGTTCTTCTGGCAACCTGCCCCATTAACTGGTCAAGGCACCTTCTTCGTAACAGGTCTGTGCGCGGATAGCACCTACACACTCATCACTGCGGATAGTTTGGGTTGCGATACCACGGAATCGTTCACCGTTCCAGCATTCACACCGATCGATCCCAATTTCAGCACAACACCCGAAAGTTGTGCGGGCTCATGCGATGGAACTGCTACGCTTGGCGTTACAGGCGGTGAGGGACCCTATACCTATGACTGGTCTCCGGATCCTATTTCGGGGGATGGTACTCCGAGTGTGACCGGTCTTTGTGCCGGCACTTATTCCGTGTTGATAGCGGATGCGAATGGTTGCGATACACTGGTCAACATCCTTATCACCGGACCACCACCGATCCTGTTGTTCCCGATCGTGCAGAACGTTCGGTGCAATGGTGAGTGCAATGGCAGCATAGCGGTCAATTCCGCAGGTGGCACAGGTCCTTTCAGCTACTTGTGGACCCCACAGCCTCCTATCGGACAAGGCACCGCTTTCGCACAACAATTGTGCGCAGGTACTTGGAGTGTGTTGGTCACGGATTCGGCTGGTTGCGATACGACATTCACGGCAACGCTTGTGGATCCACCGGTATTCTCAGTTGGGGTGCTGGTTACCGAAAGCGAATGCCAAGCATGCATTGGTGCTATTCAACTTGATCCGAATGGTGCCGGACCGTTCAATTTCAATTGGGGGCCACCGATCGGCCAAAGCACACCGGACAGTGTGCAAACCGGCTTGTGCGCGGGACTTTATCCTGTGATCGCCATTGATGCATTCGGTTGCGCGGTTCAATTGGATGTTCCTGTAAGCGATAGTAACGGGGAGGTGCTTTCGACCACGGATGATAACGTGACCTGCCCGACCGATTGCGATGGGACCGTTAGCGTTAGCTACAACTGTTCCACCCCCTTGTGCATGGTGGAATGGTATGATCCATCGGGCTTCCCGCTTTTCCTTACCACCGATACCATCAGCGGTTTGTGCGCAGGTGTGTATTTCGTGCAAGTGACCAATTCAGATGGCTGTATCACATTCGATACTGCGCAAGTATTCGCACCCGAGCCGATGGTTCTACAGATCGGCACAACTCCGGAATCCTGCGCTGGATCCTGCGATGGAACAGCTGGCTTCGGGATCAGCGGCGGTATTGCACCTTACACCATTGTTTGGGATCCCGCACCCGTAACGGGACAAGGCACACCTTCCGTGACCGGTTTATGCGCTGGTACTTACAGCATCAGCGTTACGGATAGCAGTGGGTGTTCGATCACAGCGAATGTGCTGATCCTTGGTCCACAGCCGATCGCTGCAAACGCACTGGTGCAGGACATTTCATGTGCCGGGTCGTGCGATGGAATGATCGACCTGAATACACAAGGCGGAACGGGTTCATATCAATACACATGGGATCCCGTGCCGCCGAATGGCCAAGGCAATGACAACGCTTCAATGCTTTGCGCGGGGACATGGTTGGTGAATATCACCGACGGAAATGGGTGTGATACAGCATTCGCGTTCATTATCAACGAACCGCAACCGATCGCCCTGATCCCTGCTTCTACTTCGAGCAATTGCCTGCAGTGCAATGGCACGGCCACTGTTCAGATCAGTGGCGGAACAGGATCCGTTGCAGTAACGTGGACGGATGTGAACAACGTTATCGTAGGAGCGGGTCCTGCCCTGACGGATCTGTGCGCAGGTATCTACACTACGACCGCATTGGATACGAACGGATGTTCTGCGCAGGTGGTCGTTGTGATCTCCGATGGAACGGGCGAACAACAATCCATCACGAACGGACAAACAACCTGTGCGAACAATTGCGATGGCGAGGTTGCGGTGACTTTCACGTGTACAACAGGCCCTTGCGAGATCACCTGGTACAATGCGCAAGCACAACCCCTCGGGTTCAATGTGTTCTCCTTGGATAGTCTCTGTGTTGGACTCTATCTGGTGCAGGTGGACAACGGCGCAGGATGCACGGTGATCGATACGGCGATCGTGTCACCATCACAAGTGCTCATTCCCAACTTGAGCACTGCACCTGTTTCATGCCACGGGCTATGTGACGGTATAGCGACCGTTGGTCCACAAGGCGGCGCAGGAACATATGTCTTCGATTGGGCACCTGATCCGATAACCGGAGATGGTACTTCTTCCGTTTCGGGACTATGTGCTGGAGTGTACACGGTCTCGATCACGGATGCTTCCGGCTGCGACACAACCATCAATGTGCTGATCACCGAACCAGATGCTATCACGACTGTTTCGCAAGTCACCGACAACTCGTGCAACGGTTCATGCGATGGTAGTATCACATTGTTGGTGAGCGGCGGAAGTGGTGCGGTCATCTATTCATGGAACCCACAACCGCCCATAGGACAGGGATCCAATGCGGTTTCGCAACTCTGTGCCGGTGATTGGACCGTGATCATTGTTGATAGCCTTGGTTGCGATACGAGTATCACCTTCAACATCGCGGAACCCCAGCCACTGGTCCTGAACACGGCGAGCACCCAAAGCACGTGCGGTATTTGCTCAGGAACCGTTTCAGCATCAACCACTGGTGGTAGTGCTCCTTATCTCTATGCATGGACCCTGAACGGTGCCTTGTACGGTACGGACAGCCTGCTAGTGGACGTATGTGCTGGCCTCTATTTGGTTACCGTGACCGATGCCAATGGTTGCCAACTCCAACAAAGTGTTCCGGTTAGCGACGCTGATGGAGAGGATGTTATCACGACCGATGATATCGTGACTTGTCCAGGATCGTGCGATGGCGAAGTGACAGCGAGTTTTGTTTGCGGAGCAACGCCATGTTCCATCACGTGGTTCAGCTCGCTTGGTCTCGATCTGAACGAGTCGGGCAATGCACTGGATAGTTTGTGCGCTGGTCTGTATTTCGTGCAAGTGACAAATGGAAATGGATGTATCACCATCGATACCGCCGCTGTAATTGAGCCATTGCCGATACAACCAAACCTGAGCACGACGCCTACGAGTTGCTATAACACCTGCGATGGTGCAGCAACCGTTAGCCCAACAGGTGGTGTAGCTCCGTATGTGTATGACTGGGAACCTGGGCTCATTACGGGCGACTCTACGGCCAGTGTTTCGGAATTGTGCGGGGTGAATTACGCTGTTGTTATCACCGACTCGGTAGGTTGTAGCGTTACTGTCGACGTGCTGATACTATCGCCCCAACCGCTTAGTGCTTCGGCGATAATTACACCGATCACGTGCAATAGTTCTTGTGATGGGGCTATCACTTTGATCGCGCAAGGAGGAACCGGGAATCCCGCTTTCACTTGGACGCCACCACCAACGGTGGGGCAGAACACACCGAGCATCTCCCAACTATGTGCGGACATCTGGACCGTCGTGATCACAGATGTGAACGGATGCGACACGACCTATTCATACCCGCTGTTCGATCCGCCGGAACTGATCGTGCAACTCAGCACCACCAGTAATGACTGTTTCGGTGATTGCGCAGGAACCGCTACCGCGACGATATCAGGAGGCACAGGTTCTTACGCCATTGAATGGTCCACAAGTGGCGGTGGGTTCATCAACAATGGTGATACTGCGATCATCGGGCTGTGTGCTGGGGACTACGTGGTTACGGTTACGGACAGCAGCGGATGTTCTGTGTCAACGCCGTTCAACATTGGGCAAGGGGTTGCGATCTCTGCCGGTTTGATCTTCACCGGTGAGACCTGTTTGGGGCCATGCGACGCAACAGCCCAGATCACACCCACAGGGGGTACCGGTAGTTTCAACATCATTTGGTTCGACCCCAACGGGATGGTATTCGCCCAAGACACTACGCAGATCTCGAATGTCTGTGCGGGCAATTGGACGGTTGCGATCGTTGATTCCCTTGGCTGTGATAGCACCTTCGGTTTCACGGTTTTGCCCTACACCTCGATCAGCGCGACCGCTGTGGTCACGCAAGTGCAGTGCAACGGGGCTTGTGATGGAAGCATAACGATCACCGCTTCCGGTGGAACAGGATCCCTTGAATATGCCTGGCAACCCGTGCCGCCGAACGGTGATGGTACGAACGTGGCCACTGGCCTTTGTCCGAACTCATACAGCGTGACGATCACCGACAACGTTGGTTGCGATACAACGTTGACTTTCAACATCACCCAACCGGACTCTCTAAGTATTGTGATAGTTCAAGTGATCGATGCCAGTTGCAGTTCTGCGAATGACGGCGCGATCAGTACAACGGTCGGAGGAGGAACGCCCAACCTCATCGTCACATGGGTGGGGCCGAACAATTACACCGGTAGCGGAGACGACATCGCCACCCTGGCTCCAGGTAGCTATACCGTTACGGTGTTGGACGCGAACAACTGTACTAACCAGCAAGTCGTTGTTGTGGATGCGCTGAGCACGGTCGTCGCCAACGCGGGCGTGGATGTATCCAAGTGCTTTGGTGCGGGTGTTGTTCTTGATGGTTCGCTGAGCACTGGTGGGTTCTTGTTCGGATGGACTGATGCACAAGGCGATCCGGTGGGCGCTGGAGCACAAGTGGATCTCGGCATTTTGCAGCCAGGTTCCTACACATATGTTCTTACGGTATCGGATGGGCCATGCACCGATCAAGACACCGTCGAAGTGATCATTGTCGCATTGCCATTCGCCAATGCAGGTCCTGATCAGGACATTTTCCTGGAGGGCTCCGCATTATTGGGAGGGCAGCCGAGCGGGCCTATTGGAAGTTCTTTCCTATGGTTTCCCGATTCATTGGTCAGTAACGCAAATGCACCGAATCCCACCACATCTCCGGATGTAACTACGCAGTACATCATCACGGTAACCGCGAATGGATGCAGTAATGCGGATACTGTACTGATAACCGTGGTGCCAGAGATCGTGATCCCCTCGGGCTTCACCCCAACAGGTGATGGCGCGAACGATACGTGGCAGATCGACAATATTGATCAGTTCATAACATGTACTGTGGAAGTGTACAATCGATGGGGCGAGTTGCTTTTCAGCAGTACGGGCTATAAGGATCCGTGGGATGGAACGTACAATGGTGCACCGGTTCCGGTGGGTACCTATTACTACGCCATCGAACTCAACGATGAACGTTTCCCTGACCCGTACACCGGTCCACTTACCGTCATCCGCTAATATCCGAAGATCATGCAACGCAAACTGTTCTTCCTTGCCGCCGCGATGCTGCAACTCGGGTCATTGGCCCAACAACTGCCGCAGCTTACACAATACACCGTGCATGACTATCTCTACAATCCTGCCGTAGCGGGTAGTCGCGAACAATTCGAGATGCATAGCGCGCATCGCAACCAATGGGTGGGTATCCAGGATGCACCGCGCACGTTCATGCTCAGCCTTACAACACCCGTGGGACGTAACATGGGCCTGGGTGGGTTCATGTACACCGACCACGTAGGACCAACACGCCGCACCGGAGCCCAGGTCAGTTACGCGTACCACTTGAGGCTCACCGAGAAAATGCGACTTGGCTTTGGACTTTCCCTCGGGCTGCAGCAGTTCGTGATCGATGGAAGCAAGATCACTTTCCACGATGGGTATGACCCGATCATGGATGGTCAAGTGCGCGGAAGCACCGTTCCGGATGCCACCTTCGCGCTGTACTTGTACCACCCCGATTGGTGGTTTGGTGCAGCGGCTCCGCAGTTGCTCAAGAACAAGATCGTGTTCTATGATGATCGTGATGCAACGCTGAGCGAACTCGCTGGCCACTATTTCGTCATGGGCGGTTATCGTCTTCAGTTAAGTGATGACCTTAGGCTTGAACCATCCTTCCTGGTGAAGTATGTGGATCCAGTTCCGGTCAAGATCGACCTAACGGCGACGCTGCGTTACAAGGAGCAGATCTGGCTGGGTGCCACCTACCGAACGAACGACGCTATAGGGCTCATGGTCGGTTATTGGCTGAAGAAGACCTTTCAATTCGGGTACAGCTACGACATCACCACGACCAACCTCAATCGATACAGCAACGGAACGCACGAGGTGATGTTGGGGATCACATTCGGAAAAAAACGGCCAGAGCCGCGACCAACAATTGCCGCCGACGCCGCTCCAGTGCCGGTTCCTGCAACCCCCTGAGCGATTATTTCCTGTTGACCTGAGCTCGAACAGGAACTCAGAAAAGGTTTTGGCCTTTCAATTCGTCTGCATTTAATGACCATTCATAGGTTGTATCAAGAAGCTCGTCGAACGCCATAGTGTGGTGTGGCCTTTCGGCATCTTCTTGGGTTGAGGAACTCAGGCGTCGCGAGGTGGTGCGGAAAGCGTCGTGTAACTTGCGGCGCCTCTAATACAGGCTCTATTCGTGGTCTACCGTACGTCCCCCTTTGTTCAGTTGCACAGCAGGTTGATGTTCCTGCTGGTGTT
>JANNYL010000533.1:0-6836 GCA_031410075.1 Flavobacteriales bacterium | reverse complement strand
CTTCTTGGTGATGTTCTCCTCCTCCTGCAGGCTCTCGGTCTTGACTTTCTTCGGTATGCCGGCAAAGAGGCTGTCGCGGTGCAGGCACAACCACAGCAAGCGAAATTGTTCCTCGTTCAGGTTGAATAGGTCGAACTCGATGTGCTCCACCGCATTGTCGATGAAGAAGCGGAGCTTCTCGAAGTTGCTGGTGACCACATACACGCACTGGCTCTGGTTGGCCTTGTAGTTGAAAGCCTGCGCGTTGATGGTGGCGAGGTCGGTAGTGTCGGTGCCCTTCAGTTCGATCACGGCGATGGCCTTGCCATCGGCGAGGATGGCGCCATCGGCCTTCTTGCTGCCTTTCTCGTTCTTGAGCTCGGTGGTGAGGTCGTACTGCGGATCGGGGTTCAGGGTGTAGCCGAGGATCTTCACGAAGAGTTCGCGCAGGAAGCCCTCCTGGAACTGTTCCTCTTTCGCTTCGCGGATGTTGGACTGCCGTTCGGCGTTGTGGAAGTAGGCTGTGAACTCACCGAACGCTTTCGCCACGCGCGCGCCATCCTGCTGCTTCAGGTACTTGTCGAGAACGGAGCGCTGGAAGAGGGACATACTAGTAGCTATGTGTAATGTAGGCCTGCCGTATCGCCGTCTCCTTATGGCTGCCGCCCCAGTCCTTTATCTTCTGGACGGACATATAGTACTTGTCTATGGCTGGGGAGGACATGCGGCGAAGATGCGCGTTCTCCCGATAATCCGTCCCGGAGCGGTGGCGGCGCACCGCGCCGGGTACCACCGCATCTGGGTCCTCGTGAACCGGGCGTGCACCGCGCCGGGCACCACCGCATCCTACACCCCGTGGGAGCGAAACGAGGGGGCACAAGCGAATTGCGCTCGTGCCAGCATAAGGCACCGATCGGCTACAAGCAGGTCGTGGGCACGGGGTTATCAACGGCCACCAGGCCATTGCGCGCTGCCCAGTGGATAAGGCAGGCCATGGAGCCTACCCCCAGCGCGCTGAAGATGTTGCTCAGATGGGTCTTCAACGTATCGGGCTTCATCTTCAAACGGCCGGCCATGCACGGTCGGCTGATGTGCGGGTAGCGCAGCACGTAGTCGAACACCAGCTTCTGCTTGGGCGTAAGCAGGGCCAGGCGCTCAGCGTTCGTAGGCCGGTGTTCCTGCGGGGCCTTGTGTACGCCATCATGGTAGTCATCCTTGTACCGGTTGCCGAAGTAGTCGCCGCATAGCAGGGTCTTCAGCATGCGGGCCAGCAGGGCAGGGTCCAGATCGCGGTGCTCGAAGGCCCGCGCCCCAGCACGGAAGGCCCGGTAGGCCAGCGCGGCATCGGGACGGTCGCTCAGGGCCAGCACCGGCAGGGGGGGGCGCTGCTGCTTGATCCAGGCCAAGGTGGCCAGGCCTTCCATGCTCGGGCCGGCCATGCGCAAGTAAGGGCCCACGTTCACCACCACCAGGTCAACCGCGCATTGCCTGCTGGCAGCGATGTAGTGATCGCCATGGTCGGCGATGATGGCCACGTGGTAGCCCAGGCGCGTGAGCACGGTGATCAATCCTTCCCGGTAGATGGTGGGGCCTTCCACGATGGTGATCGTTCGCTTGGTATCCATGCTGTGCTGCATTGGGGACGCCCGTGCCGCCGTGCACCGCTCGCTGCCCCTCGCCCCCTCCCCGCACTGCCCGTTAGCCCAAGTTGTCCGGTCATAGTACCAAAGCAATGTGATCCGTGGTTACCGGCAAATACCCAGTAAGGGTGATTTTGCCGGGAGAGGTTGGTTGCCCCAGTTGACACCCGGTTCGGCCCCACGGCCACAACCCCTTGATCCGCCCGCCGGGTAGTACAAGCCCCCGGTCTCCAGCCTCCAATACGGTCCTGCGCACACCACCAACGACGAACCGCCGGATACCGCCGATGAAACCCTTGATCCTTTCGCCCGTTCAAACCGCAACTCTAAATGGGCTTGGACCGCCCATGAATGACTGAAAATGAACGACGGATGCCCAAGACGCTAAGACTTTCATGCTACTCTCTCTTTCTCCTGCTTGCAAGCATTGGAGCGGATGAGGGAGCGTTCGCGCAATCCTATTCCTGGGCGTGGGCGCAAGGGATCAACGGCACCGACGATGAGGAAGTCGCCGACCTGGTGACCGACAATGCCTCAGGGGCTGTGTATGCCGTTGGGTACACGAAAAGCAATAACGCGATCTCCGGCGCTTTGGGCACGGTTACAGGAAGCCAGGATGCCTTCTTGGTGAAGTACAGTGCGGCTGGGGCTGTGGTGTGGGGCTTCACCCCGAGCGGACTTGGTGAAAGCCAAGCCACACATGTAGCGCTGGATGCTTCCGGAAACATCTACATCACCGGTTGGTTCAAGGGCACCATTGACCTGCATGGACTTTCCTTACTGGGCACAGGTACCTTGTTAAGCACGGGCGGTGAAGATTGGTTCATTGCTTCCTATACACCCACCGGCGCGCTCCGGTGGCGGACGAAACTTGGCGGAACAAACGATGAAAGGCCGGCGGGGATCGCTGTTTCCACGAACGGCGCTTTCGTCTTTGGACATATCCATGGCAGGATCACCACGCCGTTCGGTTCGGTTTCGAACAGCTTGCCAAACAACAAAGTCAACTTGCTGTTGGCGAAATACAACCTGTTAGGTGTGGGGCAAGGGTTGATATCCGGCGGTGGCGGCAACGACGAGAGCGCTACTGCGATCGCAGCTGATAACGACCAGGCGTATGTAGCCTATAGGACGGGTAATGACGGTATGACCTGGTATGGAGCTACCGGAACGTCTCTGGGTTCTGTGAGCGCTTTGGACAACTGGGATTTGCGAGTGAGCGCCTTCACCGGCACTGTTGCACCCAGTTGGACCGTTTCGATCAATGAGGACGATGATTCCAACTTGGCAACAGCCCGTCTGGCCGTTGGATGCGGGGCACTCTATCTGACTGGCATCACACACTCTTCGAGCAATTTCCCGGGAGTTGGGGCGATCACTGCTTCGGGACATGACCATTTCTACGTAGCCCGGATGGCTCCCGCCACCGGCCAATTCGCATGGGTGACCACGGCCAACACCAGTGGCCCAGACCATGCTACGGGTGGTATCGATCTGGCGGTTGGCGCTTCCGGAACGGTGCATGTATTCGGGAACTTCAACAACAATCTGACCCTTGGTACGCGTACACTCAATTCTACCAACGCTGTGCAACAGCCTTTCGTGGCGAGCTTCCGGTCATCGGGTGCGAACATCCATATGCAAGGTCTGGTGAGTTCGCAGATCAGCGCCGGCAAGTGCATCGCCGCACAGGATCTAGGAGAACTGTTCATTGGAGGCAGTTACAAGACCGACCTTGCATGCTCCCCGCTTTCATTGACAGGACCAGTCAACCTCAATGGGTTTCTGGTGAAAGGGGCGCTGAACACTACAGGCGCTTGGGACCCCGTGCATTGGAATGCGCCTTCCACTATTTGCAACAACGCGGCTCCACTGGATCTGAGCACTCTGCTCATACCTCATGCCAGTGGAGGCGCCATTTGGACGACGGCTGCAAGCGGTGTCTCCAATCCGCTCGGGATCCTCGGCACCATTCTGGGCAACCACGCCCAATTCAACACGGTGAACGGCTATGTGACCGTGGATCTGGGCACGACGGTCCCCGTTGGTGGCGTGATCAATGTGCTCTGGCACTCTGCCGGTGGCACAGCCACCGCGACCATCCTTGCCGGCACTAGCAACCCACCGACCATTGCGCAGAGTCCGACCACCACCACCTCCGCAACGGACGTCTACAGTTCCATCCAGCTCACCACGCCTACCCGGTATCTGCGCCTTACCCGACCCGCCGGAAGCGTCGAGTTCGAGGTGGACGGTGTGTACTACGAGTATGGCAATGACCTTACTGGCACATGGTCCGGCACCGGTGTTTCCGGCACCACATTCGATCCGATGGGGCTTTCAGGTCCGGTAACGATCACCTACACGATCGGCATGCCGCCCTGCACCACGTCCAGTAGCAATAGCATCTCCATTGAGGCTGCGCCGGTAGGTGGTTCGATCACTTCTTCCGCCAACAGCATCCTCTGCCCCGGCAGCAATTCCGGGACGTTGACTCTTTCCGGCTACACGGGCACCATCACCGGTTGGTTGATGAGCACGGATGGTTTCGCGACCAGCACACCCGTCGCCAATACGACAGCCACGCAATCCTTCTCGAACCTGTTGGTCACGACGCAATACCGGGTTCGCGTGGGTGTTACGGGTTGCGGGATCGCGCTGAGCAGCATCCAAACCGTGCAGGTGGGGGACAATACGCCACCGGTGATCACCACGTGCCCGCTACCAATAACGATCAACGTGGCTGCTACGTGTATGGCCGCCCTACCGAACCTTATCCCCAGTGCCGCGGGTACGGACAATTGTTCCACAACGATCATTTGGACGCAATCCCCTGCGGCAGGCACCTTGGTCAACAAGGGCATCACGGTGGTCACTCTTACCGCCACGGACGCAGCGGGTAACTCCACCACCTGCAACGTGACCATCACGGCCACGGACGCAACGGCGCCGGTTATCGCTGGTTGCCCATTGAGCGTGATACGGAACGCCGATGCAGGCCAGTGCAGCGCGGTCTGCACCTTCACACCGCCAACAGCAACGGACAATTGTGACGTGGCGATCACGTCCGTCAACGCGATCAACATCGTGGATGTGGATGGCGTCGCGATCTCAACTTTACCCGCCCCGAACCAATACCCCGTCGGGGTCACCACGCTCACGTTTACATTCACGGATGCTTCCGGCAACACCAGCACCTGCTCGTTCACCATCACGGTGAACGATACCCAATTCCCCACGGTGCTCAGCTGCCCGGGGGATATCACCACCCCAACCACTGTGGGACTGTGCGGTGCCACGGTGAACTACACCTTGCCCACCTTCTCGGACAACTGCCTGTTCCGAGTAAGCCAAACCACAGGACTTGCGAGCGGTGGGTTCTTCCCCGTGGGAACCACCCAGGTGAAGTACCTCGCGACCGACAGTTCGAACAATTCGGTGAACTGTGTCTTCAACGTGATCGTGCAGGACCTGGAAAACCCGGTGATAACCGGATGTCCCAGCAACATCATCGCGCAAGCACCTCCGGCAGGCACAGGAGCCACAGCCACTTGGACCCCGCCCACGACCACGGACAACTGTGGAGCCGCGACGATCACCCAGACGGCCGGACAAGCTCCCGGTTCCGTCTTCCTGATCGGCACGCACACGATCACCTACACCGCCACCGGCCCCAACGGTGGATCTTCCACTTGCACGTTCACCGTTACGGTGATCAGCAATGGCGCACCCACGATCATCTGCCCGCCGAACCAGACCTTGTACAGTACGGCCGGATCCTGTGCGCGGATATTCAACTACCCCACTCCACCGGTAAGCGATGATCTCGTACTACCTGCAGGCCAGCCGGTCCAGATAGATGGCACGGGCTATTCCATCGGATCCTCATTCCCCAAAGGCACCACGATACAGACCTGGCGCGTAACCGACAGCAACGCGAACAGTACCACGTGTTCGTTCAACGTGCAGGTGATCGACACGATCAAACCGACCTTCCTAGGCTGCCAAACCGCAACAGTTCCGCTCAACGTCTCAGCCGGTGTATGCGGCGCGTACTACACCTACACACCGCCTACGGCGACGGACAACTGCGATGGTGCATTAACCGTCGTGCGGA
The DNA here is from genome assembly GCA_031410075.1 of Flavobacteriales bacterium. Classification (GTDB taxonomy): domain Bacteria; phylum Bacteroidota; class Bacteroidia; order Flavobacteriales_F; family PHOS-HE28; genus PHOS-HE28. The sequence continues at coordinate 1,100 of JANNYL010000533.1, read as the reverse complement.
TCTTAGGGCCGGCTTCCGGCTCGCTCTTCCCGATCGGCAGTACGCTGGTCCGACACAGGGCCACTGACCTTGCAGGCAGGTTCAGGAACTGCTCTTTCACCGTGACGGTGACGGACAACATCCCCCCCACGCTCGCGGGCTGCCCCACCAATATCAACGTGGCCGCCTCGGCGACCGCTTGTGGCGCGTACGTCACGTTCACGCCGCCCACAGCCTCGGACAACTGCTCTGCAACACTAACGCAGATCGCAGGACCCGCCAGCGGATCGCTCTTTCCGATCGGAACTACGCCGGTCACCTTCCGAGCAACGGACCCTGCCGGCCTAACGGCAACCTGTACGTTCAATGTGACCGTGTATGACGGCACCTCACCCACCTTCACGTACTGCCCGGATACGATAACCGTGACTTCCACTTCTATGATATGCGGCGCGAACGTGAACTACGCCTCGCCTGTCGCCACGGACAACTGCACGATGACCCTAACAGCTCCCGGGCCGCAACTCCCAGGTTCGTTCTTCCCGGTGGGCTTCTCGTCGGTAACCTACACGGCGACCGACGGCACCACCGCACCGGTCACATGCGCGTTCGTTGTAGAGGTGGTCGACAACCAACCACCGATGATCGTTGGCCTCCCCGCGAACATCAGTGTATCGAATGATACACTCGTTTGCGGTGCTTCGGTCACTTGGACCGCACCCACGGTCTCGGACATTTGCACCGGAGCCATCTCCGGCAACCATAGCAGCGGGGATGTTTTTCCTGTGGGCATTACACCGGTGACCTACACCGCGACGGATGGTACGAATACCGTTACGCAGTCCTTTCTGATCACGGTATCAGACGATGAAGTTCCGGTGATCACCTGCCCACCGAACGATACGTTGTCGATCTCCACAAGCTGCATCGCCACTATCCCAGTGTACACACCTATCGCAACCGACAATTGCGGTGTGACCTCCATAGCATGGTCGGGTGGAGTGCAGACGGGCAACGCTTTGTCTGTTGGCTCATATACGATGAGATTCACAGCCGAAGATGCGGTCGGAAACCCGTCCTCTTGCGCGTTCAACATCGATATTATTGATAATGCGGCTCCT
>JANNYL010000532.1:0-6637 GCA_031410075.1 Flavobacteriales bacterium | reverse complement strand
TGATCTCCGAAATCATTACATGGGACACCAACAATTTCTAATCGATCGCCGTATTGATCATACAATTCTTGCATCTGAGCATACTGCGGCGTATAGCCACATTCGCTGGCAGTATTCACCACCATCACTTTTTTGCCTTTAAGCTGATCGAACGAATAAGGTTTTCCGTTGATGTCAATGGCTGATAGACTGTAAAAGGACATGGCAGGATCTGCTTTCGCTGATGGGTCCTGGCCGGGAACCGTTAGGGGGTCTATGCGAACCGAATTGCCGCAAGAGAGTAATCCGAAACTAATAATGGAAAGAAGCTTTTTCATGGCTGAAGAACACGCGAAGTTGCTGCTTGTTCGGGGCCCGCGAAGGTGGGGAAAGTCACGGTAGTTTCGAAAAGAAGCATTTCGACGACCCCACAGCTGTTCCGACCGGAAGGCTTCATCTCGTTGAACACCTTGACCACTGCACCGAAGCGCCATATTCCCCACCAATCATAGGAGCCCATATCCACGCCATTTACAATTCCTGTGAAGGCTTCCAAGGATCAAATTGAAGTCGCAGGTACCTTTCGGCCTAGATCTCGCGTAAGAAGCCGCCATGCGTTCCCTTTCCCTGCCCTATTTCCTGGTCTTGTCGCTGTGTTCGATCGCTCAACAGCAAGTTCGCATAACCAATGCAACGGTGTTGAACGATCCTATGCCGATAGGCAAGAGTCGCGGTGCCGAAGCGGCGCTGCAGGCAGCCGGTATTACCGCAGAACAGCAGGCACTGGTGTTGAAATACGGCAACAGTGACAATTGGCCAGAAGGCATCAAGAACGATTCTGCACGAAAAGCGAATGAGGCCTTTGTCCAGAACTATGCCTGCTTCCGGGTTGCAACGTTCGCTGAGGACAGCGTTACCAAAAGCGTCATCATGGTGCCCGCGGCGAGCAACATCCACATGCCCGAAGCCATGCGCCCCTTGGCGGATTTCTACCTATTGGTCCCAGAGCCATCGATCGCAGAGGTGAACTCCGGCAAACCGCGTCCAGAGATCAGCCGCGGCCCAAAATGGAAAAGGCTTCCTACTGCGAAGATCCTGAGGCCCGAGCAGCTTTATGCCACCTATGACCTGAGTACGGACAGTGTGGCTCTGGCCGCTCTGGCTCGGCGCGGAATGAGCCCTGCGGAGATCGACGCGGTTGTGTTCCGGAGTACTGACCGCAACTGGCCCGATGGGATCGACACGTTCGATGAACGCCAGAAGTTGCTTCCCAAGTTTTCGAAGTACAAGGCTTTCGTGGGCGCCAAATGGGACGATAAGGTGTTATTGGTCATTCCTGTAGAGAAGAACAAGAAGCAACCGTTGCTCATGCGTCCCTATGTGGATCTGTATTTCGTGTACGACAAAAGCGCGGTGCAGATCAAGGAGAAGAAGAAGTAGCACTCGCCGCAGTCTATAGGCCACAATATCATACACGTGATATGTGAGGCTTGAGCCATTGGTCAAAATTTAGCGGATCGCGGCACCATACAAGAGCCCAGCGGAGCTTGGTGTCTTGGGCCATTAGCCTGTGGGCTTACCGAAGGATACTTTCGCCGCGTGAATACCAGTGAGATCGTGCATGTATTGCGGCTTGAATGGCAGCTGGATAGACGCCAGAAGCATGCGTGGGGCAGTATGGCGTTATATGTTGTCAGTACAGTTTACACCTGCTACCTCGGCGTCAATCAGGTCACTTCAATACCTGTTTGGAACGCCTTGTTCTGGATCATCGTCCTGTTCGCCGCTTTCAACGCCTTAGGTCGCTCCTTTCAGCGGGAAGAAGGTGGGCGGCAACTATACCTGCACACGCTGGCACATCCACGCAGTGTGGTTCTTGCTAGAACGGCCTATAACGCAGCGGTAATGATCGTTCTGAGTTTGGTAAGTGCTGCAACGTATTCGCTTTTCATCGGGAATTCCGTGATGCAGGATGCCGATCTTGGATTGTTCATCACTAGTGTGATCCTTGGAGGAATCGGCCTGGCATGTTCGCTCACGCTAATAGCCGCGATCGCTGCAAGAGCCGGAAGTGGGATCGGGCTTATGGCGATACTCGGGTTCCCGATCGTACTGCCCATGCTGTTAGCCATGCTTCGCGCAAGCAAGTTGGCATTGGATGGAGTGGCTTGGTCGGTGGCCGGGAAATACCTGATCGGATTGGTGGCCATGGACGTTCTTGCTGTTGCCTTGGCCGCCATCCTCTTCCCGTACCTTTGGCGCGACTGATGAAGCACTGGTGGTGGAAGATCCTGGCAACCCTGTTGTTGCTGTACGTGGTAGTGATCGGATTGCGGACACCGCTTGCTCCTGCCCTGATCGCCTGCACACCTGACCGGATCGCTCCTGGAGATGTTCTGGTGAATGTTTGGGGTTACAACACACGCTTCCAGGAGGGTATCGATGGTGCTTGGATATCCAATGATGGGCAATGGGTATGTGTCAATGCCGCTCGGGTCGTTAGTGATGATCATGTTGAGCTCCGATTCAACGTTCCGCATGGCATGCGGTCTGAAATGAGCCATTTGGTCTTGCGTGCTACGGCGCACGGAGACCTGACCTATTTGAACGCATTCTACACCGAGGACAGGGGAACTGGTATGGCTCAGCAGATAGCTGATGGTTGCCGTCCGGAAGCTTTGTCCAAGGCTTCAATAGAAGCGCACGAGAAGGCTTTTCAATTTCCTGACCGCAATATCCTGAACGAGAGCATACGCAACTTGTTCTTCCACGTGCCGATGTGGTTTTCCATGGTGGTATTGATGGCGATCGGCGTTTGGAAAAGCATCCGCGTGTTGGGACGAAATGATCCAGACGATGATCGGTCAGCATTGGTGGCTGTGCAGGTCGGCTTGCTGTTCGGCGTATTCGGCCTCATCAGTGGATCGCTCTGGGCAAGAGTGACCTGGGAAACATGGTGGACAACCGACCCAAAACTGAACGGAGCGGCAGCGGGTGTGTTGATCTACCTGGCCTACTTGGTCCTTCGCGGAAGCGTTCCAGAACCAGCGAAACGTGCTCGATTATCAGCGATCTACAGCATTTTCGCATTCACCTTCATGATGCTGTTCTTTTTCGTGCTTCCCCGGTTGAACGCCGTTGATTCATTGCACCCTGGAAATGGCGGCAATCCGGCGTTCAACACCTATGACCTCGACAACCGGTTGCGCAGCGTGTTCTATCCGGCCTGCGTAGGGTGGATCCTTCTTGGTGTTTGGATGTACGATCTGCGCTCACGAGCAATGCGCCTTCAAAATCAACTTACCGATGCGAAAGATAATTAGGCTTGTGGTGTTCATCACTGCAGCCCTGCTGTGCGAGGCTACATTTGCACAAGGTGGCCAACAAAGCTGGCTGGTGGAAACCATGTACAAGAGTGGAAAGATCAATACTGTGATCACCATAGTGACGATGCTCCTTGCTGGGCTCACAGCGTGGATGTTCATGATGGATCGAAAGCTCCGCAAAATGGAGCAGCAGCAGAGTTCCGGCCGAGTCTGATATGAAACGCAGTCACATAATAGCCATCGTCATCATCGCCGTTGCGATCGCGGCGCTATTGGGTTCCCTATGGGATAGCAGCAGTTACGCGGACCTGAACGAAGCATTCGCCGAACCCGGCAAGGAATTCCACGTGGTGGGCATGTTGGATCGGTCCGAGCCGGTTATTTATGAACCAAGCGTGAACGCGAGCCTGACCGAATTCGGCATCAGTGACCTGAAGGGCCGCAAATGCAGAGTGAAATTGGCCATGGCCAAACCCAACGATCTGGACCGTAGTGAACGTGTCGTGCTTATAGGGCAAATTGCGGAGGACGGCACCTTCCACGCGAAGAACATGCTGTTGAAGTGCCCCAGCAAATACAACGAGGAGAACAAGATCTCCGGCTAGCGCGTTCGGAGCACCGACAGATTTGGAGCCTGTAAATTACATCGGAGAACATGGCTGGGCTGGGCATTGGGGCCATTGGCTTGCCCTGATCTCGTTCACGGGCGCTTTGTTCTCCGGTATCGGATTCCTCCTGTTCACGCAGAAGGGGGACGTGGGTTGGCGCAGCGTCGGCCGCATCTGCTTCCGTGCGCACTCGCTGGCCGTGCTGGGCATCATCGTCACGCTTTTCGTGATGCTTTTCAAGCACTGGTTCGAGTTCGACTATGTGTGGAAGCACAGCAACACGTTGATGCCGTTGCAATACATAGCCAGTTGTTTCTGGGAAGGCCAGGAAGGCTCATTCCTGCTGTTCACATTCTGGATCGTGGTGCTGGGGAACTTATTGATCCTGCGGGCCAAAGAATGGGAGGGCCCGGTTCTAACCGTATTCGCCCTCGTGCAGGTATTCCTGGCTTCAATGCTGTTGGGCGTGTACATCTTCGACGTACGGATAGGAAGCAGCCCGTTCTTGCTGATCCGTGAGTTGCCCGAAAACTTGGGACTTCCGTGGACGAAGCTGGGTAACTACCTCACACGGGTCCCACAATTCAAGGATGGCCGGGGTCTGAACCCGTTACTGCAGAACTACTGGATGGTGATCCATCCGCCAACTCTGTTCCTTGGTTTTGCAAGCACGTTGGTGCCGTTCAGTTTCGCGATCGCAGGGCTTTGGAAGAACCAATTGAAAGATTGGATGACCCCTGCCCTGCCTTGGACATTCTTCGGCATCATGGTATTGGGAACCGGCATCCTGATGGGGGGCGCCTGGGCATACGAAGCGCTCAGTTTCGGTGGCTTCTGGGCGTGGGATCCCGTTGAGAACGGTTCATTGATCCCTTGGCTTACACTCTTGGGATCCGGCCACCTTCTGCTGATCAATAAGCGCAAGGAGATCTCGGTATTCACCACGCTGCTGCTATCGTTGGGAACGTTCCTGCTCGTTCTGTACAGCACCTTCCTAACACGCAGTGGTGTGCTGGGTGATACCAGCGTGCACAGTTTCACGGGTGAAGGGATGCTGCCTGGATTGCTCACCTTCATGCTGGTGTTCGTGCTGTTAGCGACCGCTATGCTGAACATCGACAAACAGTGGCGGCTATACTACCTCGGGCTAGGTGCTGCGTTGCTCTTAGCCGGTGCGTTCATGGGCAAGATGTCTTCGGCGATTTTGATCTTCGCGCTGTTGACGCTGTTGATGACGCTAGTTGCGTACTTCACGCGTAGCGAATTCAAGCACGCCGAAGAAGAGGACGGAAGCAGTCGTGAGTTCTGGCTTTTCATCGGCTCCCTCGTGCTTCTGCTCAGCGCGATACAGATCACGTGGACGACCTCCATTCCTGTTTACAATTTGCTGATGGGACCATTTGGTGAATGGGCCAAGCGAGCGCCACCTATAGAGACGATCGCGCACTACAACAAATGGCAGATCCCGTTCGCATTCATTGTTGCCTTGTTGGTGGCTGTCGGTCAGTATTTGCGTTACAAAACCACGGACCCGAAAAAGCTTCTACGTGAACTTGCGCTGCCGTTCATTGGTGCCTTTGCGATCACGGTGTTCAGCGTTTGGTATTTGGGATACCAATGGCGGGAAGGGACGCTGATCGCACTGTTCTTCGCAACGGCGTTCGCTGCCTTGGCGAACTTGAATTACTTCCTCAGTGTACTGAAAGGCAAACTGAAGAACGCTGGACCCAGCGTGGCGCATACGGGCTTCGCATTGGTCCTCTTGGGCGCATTGATCAGCACCAGTCGCCAGAAAGAGATCAGTCACAACACCAAAGGCCCGCTTTTGAGCTCGCTTAGTACCGACTTCGACGACGGCAAGGATATGCTCTTGTACAAAGGCGACACCTTGCCCTTGGGCGAGCACTTCGTCACGTACACGGACTCGCGCATAGATGGATTGAATATCCACTTCGACATGGACTACCTGCGGTCGGAGTCCCGGCATTTCAGCAAAGGGGATACGATCCGTGTGCGCAATTCCATCTTTGTTTCCAACGATGACCACACTGCAGGAAACAGCTTCTTATTGGACCAGCCAGCACATTGGCATCCATTGGACAGCGCTGCCCACCGCGTGTTCTGGACCGCGGAACAATGGAGCAGTAAAGCGCCCGGAGCAAAGGAATTCGCGCTAGAGCCCTTCGTTCAGCTGAACCCGCGGTTCGGGAATGTGGCTGAACCTAGCACGCGCCATTGGCTACAGCGCGATCTGTACACCCATATCCGTTACGCCAAACTGGATCCAGAAGACACAACGGACTACATGCCCGCCCGGCTTTTCGAGAAGAATGTGGGCGATACCATCGTCACACCCACCTGTCTCATTGTGGTGGACAGCATTCGTGTTGTGCAGGACAGCGTTATCATAAACCGCCTAGGTCCTGAATACGTGGCATACGCTCCACTACTGAAAGTGCGGGACCTGTACGATCCCACACGTTGGTTCGAAGCCAAGCCAGTGATCGTGTATCGCTTCGACCAGCCTGTCGGCAGCAAGGGCTTCGACATTCCCGCGTTGAACGTAAAGCTCGATCTGGTGAGTGTGAAAGGCTCGCAACTCGGCATCAATGTCTACGAGCGCGAATTCGTGATCATGCAGGCCATCGTCTTCCCCGGGATCAACATTTTATGGATCGGCTGTGTTCTCATGGCCTTGGGAACAGGCATGGCGGTATGGCAACG
>JANNYL010000531.1:0-10947 GCA_031410075.1 Flavobacteriales bacterium | reverse complement strand
GTGATCAAGGACGGGGTGATAGCATCTACTGGTCAATAGGATCATGGAATTGAAGTACACATCCCTATCACTGGTCGCCTACTTTATCATCAGTTCCTGCGGTCAACCGGCGGCGACGTCAATGGCCGAAGACATTCCCGTGACACCACTTCCGACCACTACATCCATCGCCCCAAAGGCTAAGGCCAGCTTGTGCCATACGTGGAACGGGGAGTTACTCACCTCACATGGGAAACCCGACCCCATGCGTGACGTAAAGGGAAAGGTGCGATTCGAACTGCGTTGCGACAGCACCTTTGACCTCACCGATGCAACGGAAGGTGCGCCGGAGAAGGTTGCGGGCAATTGGATATTCACCAAAGACAGCCTGCTCATCCTGAACGTACCAAGAGAAGGCGAGCTGACGCGGTTCAAAGTGCTAGCTTGGGATGACCAGGGCCTGAAGACGCTCGTTCTTGATGCACCAGAAGAGGTTGTGGTGGTGACGTATTCAGCGGAATGAACTTGGCCAGACCTTCGTGATCGTCACACACAACCAGGAGTTGGCGGACATGGCTGACCGGAAGCTGACCATAAGGGATGGGGTGATCTGAATGGCCGGCGCACTTCGCGCTCACTGTTTTCACGTGACCTTTGCCCGATGAGCTTCTTCGATCTTCTCCGTTCCCTGTTCAAAGGGCCTAGCGACCGTGCACTGGCCGCACAGCTGCGCCAACCCAGTGGTGCAATGGCGAAGAAAATTGGCGAACGGATGAACGGGATCAATCGGGTGCTCTACGACAAAACGTGGAGCGTGATGGACATCGCCGATGGACAGCACATTCTGGAGATCGGTTTTGGGAACGGACTCTTCTTCCACGACCTGATGGCCCATGCGCACAACCTGCGCATAAGCGGCTTGGACTTCAGCGAAGCGATGGTTAAGGAAGCGAGCGAACACAACACGGCCCTTGTTCGGTCGGGAGAGCTGGACCTTCGGAACGGCAACAGTGATCACATGCCCTTCACGAATGCATCGTTCGACAGCATTTTCTGTATCAACGTGGTCTATTTCTGGGAAGATCCTGGCGCTCATCTGCGCGAGATCAAACGTGTGTTGAATCCGAACGGGCAATTCTTCACCACGATCAGAACCAAGAAGAGCATGGAGCAAATGCCATTCACGAAGTACGGCTTCAAGATGTATGAACCTGAAGATTGGGCTGCGACATTGCACGGTAACGGTTTCGTCGCCGACAACATCATCACCATGGAAGAACCGGTAATGGAGTTGGGAGGTGGGCATTTTCGACCGATATCTTCGGTGATCGTTGCATCGGTCGCATGAGCCATCGCCGTTCATCGACTTCTTGCTCGCATTGCTGTGGGTTATTATCGAATAGAGCGAAGTCATGACTAGAACTTCCCCATGAGCACCCGGTTGCTGATGATCGCCAGCGCCCTGTTCATGGGCATGGTCGGACTCGCGCTCACATTCGCTCCGCAAGAGATCCTTCATCGGTTCGGCAGTGGAGCCACGAACTGGGAGCTAACCCTGGCTCAGCTATGCGGTGCCCTGTACTGCGGCTTCGCGTTGATGAATTGGACGGCGAAGGGTATGTTGCTTGGCGGCATCTACGGTCGTCCTGTGGTGATCGGCAACCTCGTGCACTTCACCATGGGGGCGTTGTTGCTTTTGAAGATGAGCAGTGCTCCATCCGACGAACCGATTCGTTGGGTGCTTATCGCCGCATACGTGGTTTTTGCCATTGGCTACGGGTATGTAATGATGGCGCATCCGGGGAAGGCGAGCACGGAAAATTGACGCCCGGCCTTGCAGGCCGGTTCGCGACATCCGTCTAATTTCGATGCCTCTCAACAAGACCCACATGCGCAACCTGATCCTTCCCGCGTCCCTCCTCGTCACCTTGCTCGCCACCGCCCAAACGGACATCAACAAGATGATCCAGGAGCGCATGGCTGGCAGTGGGATGAAGATCGAGGACGACACCAGCCCCTTTGTTCCGAACGAGTTCATCGGCAGCTTCCGCATGGAAATGCACATGTTCGACGAAAGCGCAGAGAAGAAGAACAGCCCAACCAACATGCGCTATTGGAGCACTGAGGACAAGACCATGAACAAGATGGAGATGCCGGACGCCAAAGGCCAGGACATGCGCACGATGACTGACATGAAGAACAAGTGGCAGTACACGATGATGACCGATGAGAAGGGCGAGAAGAAAGCCATGAAGACCAAGAAGAAGAAGGTGACGATGGCCGAGACGGAGAAGAAAGCAGGTATGGAACCGGAGATCACCGTAACCAATGAGACCAAGACGATCGAGGGCCATGTGTGCACCAAGGCCATTGTGAAGACCGAGGAAGGAGTTTGGACAGGTTGGGTGGCCAAGGACGTCAAGGCTCCTTTCAGCGACATGATGCGGAACACCGGCCAGCGCGGAAATGATCAGATGATGAAGAACATGAAAGGGCTGCAGGGCTTTCCGCTGGAATTCGAATGGGTGGATGCGAAGGGCAACGGCCGCATGGTCTGCAACATCAAAGACCTGAAGGTGGGCAGTGTGGATCCCAGCGTCTTCAGCCTTGATGGATATGAAGTGATGGAAATGCCGAGTTTCGGTCAATAGGACTAAATCATGCTATTCCGCAAAACATTGGTTGTTGTGCTACTCGCCGTAGGCGTTCCGTGCACAGCCCAAGAAGTAGTGTCGATCAAAGCGTACCATGCGATAGGGCAGCTGAACGATCTGGACACGCTATATCAGAGCGGCGTGGATGCGGACTCCACGCGCGCCGCATTCGGCGATCGGCAAGAAGAGTTCATTCAGAACTATAACGCGTTCTACAAGGATTTGAACAAGTACTTGTTCGCGCATGACTTCAGGTGGGAAGACACGACGAAGTGCTTCAACAAACTCTACTTCCACCCGGACGGAAAGGTGGACAAATACCTCTACAGCTTCCGTGGGTCGGTGTCGTCCGAAAAACAACTGCTCTTTGAAGAACTGGCAACGGCCTTTTTGAAAGATTATCGCTTCCCGATGATGAACGCGATCCCGTTCCGGCAATGTGGCTCAAGCACTTTTGTACCACAGGCATCGGAGCCGAAAACCACACCCGAACCATGAACCACTTGGCCATCCTCGTTTGCGCCGTGAGCGTTTTTCTGCTCGGAGCGCCTTGGTATTCGAAAGCGATGTTCTTGAACGCATGGGCCAAGGCGAACGGCATCGACCCGAACGCGCCTCGTAACAAGGACGCCAAGCATCCGGTTCGCGTGTTCGGTGTTTCGTTCCTGATGGCGTGGATCGCGGCGTATGCGTTCGCCATTCTCGTAGGGCACGGAGCACACACCCTTCCGCACTGGCTCCATCATGGCCTTCTTTGCGGCACGGGCATCGCGGCCACGAGCTTCGCCATAATCTACCAGTTCGCGAACAAGCCCCCGATGCTGCTGCTGATCGATGGGGGCTACCATGTGGTGCAGTTCGCCATCTACGGACTGATACTCGGGCTTTGGCATTGAAGCCATTGCGGTACAAGGATCTGAAGTTAGTGCTCGACGAGGCCTACGAGCGCTACGCCCGTCCCGAATTCATCGCGAACGATCCGATCCATATCCCGCGAGCGTTCGGCCGACGGGAGGATGCGGAGATCATCGGTTTCCTCGTGGCCACCATCGCCTGGGGCCAGCGCGTCACAATCATCAACAATGCGAAAAAGCTTGTCCGGCTGATGGACGAGGCTCCGCATGACTTCGTAATGAACGCGACGGAGGCTGACCTATCGCGGCTCGATCGGTTCGTACACCGTACTTTCAACGGCACTGATGCACGGCAGTTCATGCGCGGGCTAAGGCACCTGTATACCGAACACGGCGGGATCGAGAACGCCTTCCTTGATAACGGTGAGATAGGGGAAATGGGCGCGGCCATCGCTCGGTTCAAGTCGCGTTTTTTCGAACCAGCGCATCAATCCCGCACGCGGAAGCATGTGGCGGATCCTTCAAAAGGGAGCAACGCCAAACGCATCAACATGTATCTGCGCTGGATGGTGCGGCCGGACGATCGGGGCGTGGACCTGGGTCTCTGGAAGAAGATCCCAGCGTCAGCACTGCATGTGCCGCTGGACGTTCACACGGGCCGTGTGGCACGCGAACTGGGACTGTTGAAACGGACACAAGACGACTGGAAAAGCGTGGTCGAACTCACAGAGAAGCTCCGCGAATTCGACCCGTTGGATCCTGTGAAATACGATATCGCCTTGTTCGCTATCGGTGTTGATCACTCGAACACCAAACGCGTTGTGCGCTCGGTTCCGATCTCATCCGTAGCACGCAGCAAGTAAACTCCTTTCGGCAGTTCGCCTTGTTCCAGGAGCACCGTGCTCGACCGTCTTGTGAGTTGGCGGATCATGGCCCCGGAGGCATTGAACAACTGAAGATCGATGCGGCCTTGGAAACTGTCGCCCAAACGAACTGTTGCGCTGCCATGCGCTGGATTCGGGAGCACCATCAATTCGTTGGATGAGGACAGCATTTCGTCGACACCGTTTACCGTGCGATCACCCAACTTGTTGAAGGTGGTATTCGTGATCACAGGCGCGTTGTTGTCAAAGTAGATACCGACCGAATTCGTCAGTTCGGTGCCTACCTGAGCATCGGCCAAATGGCGGATCGCGAAGCGCACGAAACCTTGACTGCCGATGAAGTCGCTACCGCTATCAGGGAGGTTGATGCCTTCGAAGGTGAAACTGAGCAAGCCATCCGGCCGCAGCAGCGTGTGGCATGTGTGACTGGCGTTGAGTACCGCGAGTGTTGAATGATCGAGATCCGCGTCAAGCTGATCGAGGATCACCACATCGTGCGCCATCGCGTTGCCCGTGTTCTGGAACCGCACCTCGTAGAAGAAGGTGGAACCAACGGGTGTGAGATGCTCTTCCCCTTCTCCTACAGGGCTTACTTGCTTGTCGTTCGGATCAACGGCACAGAGCAGGATCGGCGAATAAATACGTGTATCCACGGAGATCGGCACGCTTGCGATGGACGCCGTAGCGGTCAACACATCATGCAGCGTTTCTCCAACATGGTCGCTGCCCGGAAGGTGAACTACCACGTGTACCAAGCGCTGGTGCGTGGGTTGAACATTCGGAAATACCCATGTAGCTACTCCGTTCACCACGGAGACCGGAGAAGGATCCGCGCTCACGTATGCAGAGAGGTCATCAAGGTCGATCCGTAGTTCCACATCGCTTACCTGATTGCCCGTATTCAGCACGCTGGCCCAATAGGAAATTGCGGTACCGCAACGCATGGGGGCACTGCCCAGATCGGGTTGCAGTTCGCTAGTGACCGCGTCGGCTTGCAGTCCGAAATCATTGTTCTGGCTGGCACCTTGTGTTGGCACGTTCAATGTGTATTCATCGGTAGTCGTGAAAACCCAATTCGGTTCCGCGGGCTTGCTTACCGTGTAGCCGGCTGGCACCGCGCTGAACCAATACATACCACTCGCATTGGTATAGGTGGCGCCGATGTCGGTGCATTCCACGCGCATGTTCATCAGACCATGATCGTTGCCGTTGAACACGCCGTCGCCATTGATATCATTGAATACACGCCCCATGATGCCACCCGTGGCATTCGTAACATTGGTGTACCAGATCACTTTGTTCAGATCCCCGCTGGCAACGAAAAGGTCCTCGTCCCCATCATGATCAACATCACCGGTTGCGATGGCGTTAACCTGAATTCCGTAGCAAACAGTCTGGTGCGGGCCAAAATCCCCTAGGCCATTCGTATTCTCGAACCAAGCCACTTCCGAAAGGGTTCCACTGGTGGCGATCACGTCCCGGTCACCATCCCCATCGAGATCCGATGCGGTGACATAGGCCGGTGAATCGAACGCAGGATCGAGAACATCCGGACCTTGGAAACCAACCTCATCCACATTGCTACGCTGCCAAGCTACTTGGCCGGCCATGGTATTCGCAACGAGCAGATCAGGATGGCCATCATTGTCCATGTCGAGCACCGTGCCATGACCAGCAACAGAAATCTGCTCCTGAGGCAAGAACCAGCCATTGTCGTTGGTGCACACACTTACTTCATTCGCCACCAGGGATGAGAAAGTGATGTCAAGATCACCGTCCGCGTCAATGTCCACCGCCTTGGCATGGGCAAGTTGCGTGAGTGAGGCCAGTTGCATGGCAGCAGAGAACACACCGTCGTTGTTCATACAGACCTGCAAGGTGCCGTCGGCTTTTGTAAAGAAGAGATCCGTATCACCATCGGCGTCGAGATCAGCAGCATGCATCTCTTCTGCGCTAACGTCGGCGAGGATAGACACAGGATCAACGAACGAACCGTTCCCCGCGTTCTGGAACCAGAACATACCGCTGTTCTGTTCGCGGCTCGCCATCACATCCAGGAGGCCATCGTTGTTCACATCACCTACACAGGCTACAGTTTCCAAAACACCCAGAAAAAGGGGCTCAGCAAAATCACCTTGACCGTTCGTATTGCTATAGAAACCCAAGCCTTCTCGAGAAGCGATCATGAGATCCATGGTCCCATTGCCATCGAAGTCGGCCAGATCAACGGATCGAGGACTCTCACAGAAGAACTGATGTGAGGGACCGAACTGGGCCTGTGCAGCAACAGAAACAATGATGCCTGTCAGGAAAAGGAACTTGAAGAGGAGAGGCGAACGCATAAGCCAAAAGAGTTTGGGGCGTTCCTACGGAGCATTGGTTCGACGAGTTTCGCTTTTGGCAAGATGGATGAAAAGAAACGCCCGACAGAATCTGCCGGGCGTGGATCGATCAGTGTTCGAACGAGAACTACAAATGACTGTAGTTGGGAGCTTCGCGCATAATGAACACATCGTGCGGATGGCTCTCTTTCATACCAGCACTTGTAATGCGGATGAAACGTGCTCTTTTGAGCACCTCGATATCAGCAGCACCGCAATAACCCATGCCAGCGCGCAAACCGCCGACCAGCTGATGGGTGACCTCGTGCAATTTGCCTTTATATGGCACACGCCCACTGATCCCTTCTGGTACCAGCTTCTTGATGTCATCCTCCATATCCTGGAAGTAACGGTCCTTGCTACCCTGTTGCATAGCCTCGATACTACCCATACCGCGATAGGTCTTGAAGCGGCGGCCCTCATAGATCACGGTCTCCCCCGGGCTCTCTTCCACGCCGGCGAACATGCTGCCGATCATTACTGAACTGGCACCTGCTGCAAGCGCCTTGACCATATCACCTGTATACCGGATACCACCGTCGGCGATCACCGGAACTCCACTTCCTTCAATTGCAGCAGCACAATCATGCACCGCGGTCAACTGGGGCACGCCCACCCCAGCAATAACGCGGGTGGTGCAGATACTACCTGGCCCTATCCCCACTTTGACCGCATCAGCTCCGGCTTCAACCAATGCTATCGCGGCTTCAGCGGTTGCAATGTTGCCGACCACCACATCCACTCGTGGGCAGGCATTCTTCACCGAGTTCAACATTTCGATCACGCCCCGCGTGTGTCCATGCGCAGTGTCGATCACCACAGCGTCAACTCCAGCTTCCACCAAAGCCTTGGCACGTTCCAAACTATCGCCGGAAACCCCGATCGCCGCAGCCACACGTAAGCGACCCAGTTTGTCTTTGCAGGCGTTGGGGTATTGCTTCAACTTCAGGATGTCCTTATAAGTGATCAGCCCCACGAGAATTCCTTGGGGATCCACCACAGGGAGTTTCTCGATCTTGTATTCCTGCAACACCCCTTCAGCCTCACCCATCGTCGTATCCGGCTTGGCCGTAATGATCCGATCCTTGGTCATCACTTCGGCTACCGGGCGTCCCATTTTCTTCTCGAACCGCAGATCCCGGTTGGTGACGATCCCGACCAACTTGCCAGAAGCGTTCACAACAGGAATGCCACCGATCTTGTTCTCGGCCATCAGCCGCATCGCATCTCCCACCAATGCACCTTCCGCAAGTTTCACAGGGTCCAGTATCATTCCGCTCTCGCTGCGCTTCACCCGGCGAACCTCGTTGGCCTGTTCAGCAATGGACTGGTTCTTATGGATCACACCAATGCCTCCTTGCTGCGCGATCGCGATAGCCAATTCAGCCCCGGTCACCGTGTCCATGGCCGCTGAAACGATCGGTACGTTCAGCGGGATATTGCGACTGAAGCGCGTGCGGATATCAACTTCACGAGGAAGCACCTCTGAATACGCTGGCACAAGAAGAACGTCATCGTAGGTGAACCCTTCAACAGCAAAGCGATCTGAAAGGGATAGCCCGTTGCCGGATGAGTTCGACGCAGGCGTTCGGGCGGGGGATGCAAAGGATCGTTCCATGGCCAAAAGTAAGCTTCCAGCAGGAAAGAAAGATCCGATGGGTATTTCCTGTTAATGATCCGCTTCAAGCCAGAAACGGACAACGGCCACTGTTCAAGGGCAACAGAGGAACGTAACGGTACCGCGCTCTTCGAACTTCTTACCGGCGCCATTGAGGAATGCACAATAGAAGGCGTACACCCCT
Organism: Flavobacteriales bacterium; assembly: GCA_031410075.1. Lineage (GTDB taxonomy): Bacteria > Bacteroidota > Bacteroidia > Flavobacteriales_F > PHOS-HE28 > PHOS-HE28. Next base: position 2,393 of record JANNYL010000531.1, on the reverse strand, counting down.
TGGGGCACATAGCTATCGTCCACCTTGCCATCCCACCCGATATTCCGGTCCGATGTAGACCAGATCGCTTGCCCCCAGCGGTTGAAAATAATGAGTTCAAAACCGATCACATCAATGAATGCTGGCACCGGCCGGAAAGAACTGTTGCTCGCAATGGCACTGCCGGCTATGAACGCGTTCGGTATCCACAAGGCTTCCTGCTGAATGGCACATGCTTCATTGCTCGTGCTGATCGCATTTATACCGGATGCATTACCTGCTTCCAAGGCTTCCACGTAGTAGCAGAAGCGCCCATTGCTTGGCCAAAGGGCACTCACATCGTCTTCCAGCTCCCATACGTCGGGTGCATTGAACGCGATCGGAACAAAAGGCAGGTCACCAATGCTACGATACACCGTGTAACCACTGACCACACCGGCCCATTGCTCGTAACCGTTCCAACGAAGATGGTTGACACCATCGGGACCGGCCTCGGCAACCAACAGCAAGCTGGTTCCGAAATTGCTCGTCACTGCTTCAGCACCGCAGCTATCCTCTACGATCACTCGGTACGTGTAGCTGCGCAGATCCGTATCCACGTCCGTATCGTTGAATACAAGGGTGGTTCCGGTTGTTGGAGGGGCTGTAGCGATCTCTTCCCATGGTCCTCCATTGAAGGTCCGTTCGATCCGATACTGACGAACGCTGGCCGATGCATCAATGCTATCGATAATGACGATGTGATCATCGGCAACAACGGTCGCGGTGCGCAAATAATTCCATTGCGGCACAGCAGGGTAATCCGTAACACTGCAGTTCTGGTTGCTCAACGAGACTTGTGGCAGGGAATCGCCAATGGCCTTCACCACATAACAGTAAGTGCTGAACGGCACCAGGTTTTCTTGCAGGAACGACAGCGTGGACGACGTGAACGAACCAAGCAAAGCATAAGGGCCATTGTTCTCTTGGGCATAGAGTTCATAAACCGCAACATTCCAACCAACATAGGGTGTCCAGCTAAGTTGCATGGACGAAGCGCATCGATCATAGTTCGCGCTCAACAACATGGTGCAATGCGGTGGATCCGCAGCACTGGTATTTGGTGCTGGCGGCGTACCCGAATAGCAGGTATCGAACGCTGCCACGGTGTAACATTCAATATCACTTCCGGCGTCGCTCCCCGGCCAACTGTATGTGGTTATGGTTGTACCGAACAGCGTGTCCAGATCAACGTTTCCTCCACTGGTGATTATTACGATGTATCCATCCAGATCGGCCTCTGGGCTCGGATCCCAGTCAATGGTGGTCTGATTGGTAGCGGTATCCACCGTAAGGGTTACCAGAATCGGTGTAGTAGGAGCTGTAACATCAGCAAAAACATCGCCGGTCAGGTTGCTGTAACTGGCACATCCGGCTTGGTTTTGCAGAACAATTCTATAGGTGAGCGAATCTTCACAGATCGAGATCACCTGTTCGAAGTACGTGCGAACGCTATCCACTTGCCCGATCTGCGTCCACGTGCCTATCGGGTACTCCACTTCGACCCATTGTTGGTTCCCGGCGGTCGGAACAGGTGGTATGTGCTGGAGAGTCCAGTCAAGCACAGCACGACCGAGCGGTGTGCTTTGCCCAACCGTAAGGAACAACGTGGAAAGCGTATCACTCGTGACCGATTCGTTCGGTGGGGGATCCAACGAAAGCGTGGTCACATAATAGAACCGCGCTCCAACATTGGCACCCGCCCCTATGTGGGTGAAGGAGCCAGCAGCATACACTAACGTATTGCCAACCGGAACATACGGACCCGCCAAAGCGATGCTCGAATACACAACATATTCCTGGAATTCGGCATTGGGATCAGGGGGAGGTAACCATGTCAATTCAACATTCCCAGCAGCATCCACTGAAGCGCATCGCAGAGAGGGTGGGTCGAGCAAAGCACCTTGGGAACAAAGCGCCGTAAGCAAAAGAAAACTGGTAATGAAGGGCTTCACATTGAAGGAACGCTTGAGGCGTAAGATCGTTGCCACATGCAAGACGTGCATTGGCTGGGCGATGTTGCCGCTCCGACTTTGGAATTTCACAGCAAATCGTTTTTTGCCAACACAGCCTTGGCGTTACGGTATTCCGAAATGATCCGTTCAACGATCGCTGCAGCCGGCAAAATGCCATCAATCGCCGCGCTCACTTGGCCGATCTCCAGTTCCCCTTCCTCAAGGTCCCCCTCGAACATGCCCCGTTTTGCGCGTGCCCTACCCAACAACTCCTTCAATTCTTCGGTCGAAGCACCACGCTTATAGGCTGCTTGTATGTCAGCAAAGAACTTGTTGCGCATCAACCTGACCGGGGCTAATTCCTTCAGTGTTAGGAGGGTATCCCCCTCTCGGCTGTCAATTACATGCTGTTTGAAAGCC
>JANNYL010000530.1:0-2704 GCA_031410075.1 Flavobacteriales bacterium | reverse complement strand
ACTTCAGCCTGATGGCAGGATCTTGGTGGCTGGCGCTTTCGCCCAAAGCGGCTCCGACAGCGACTTTCTCGTTGCGCGGTACCTGACCAACGGGGATCCGGATCCAAGTTTCGGTACAGGTGGATACACAACTTATGACGTGGCTTCCGGCGATGTCGCGAACGATGTTGCGCTTCAAGCGGATGGTGCGATCGTTGTCGTGGGTACCGCCAATGGTGTTGGAACGGACAAGGTGATCCTGCGCTTCACCGCGACCGGTCAGATTGATGCATCGTTCAACGGAACCGGGGCAGTGGTCATTGATGACAGTTTCGTTGAGGATCAATTGAACGGTGTTGCCATTCAGCCGGATGGGAAGATCGTGGCCGTTGGTCAAGGCTTCAACAACAGCAAGGACACGTTCTACATCTGTCGCCTGAACAGCGATGGAACCTTCGACAGCACCTTCGGCACAGGTGGCCAGATCGAGCATCCGATCATTTCGGACAACTGCCGCGCGCTCGATGTGGTGATCATGGACGATGGGCGGATCGTGAGTGTTGGTGGATCATATGTTGATGCCGGAACGAATTTTCAAGCGGCCGTTACGCGCTACATGCCGGACGGCACGTTCGATGCGACGTTCAGCGGCGACGGCAGGACGGTGATCGATTGGAGCTTTTTCAATGACATGGCGTATGCTGTTCAAGTGCAGTCGGACGGCAAGGTGCTGGTAGGTGGTGCAGAAAATGAGTATGTGCCCAATTCCCGCATTGTTGTCTCACGGTTGTTGGATGATGGATCATTGGAAACGGCGTTCGGCACAGGCGGAACCTTCCGGTCGTTCACCGGTGCGGGTGGCACACAGTGCAGTGCCATCGCGATCGATGCGGGCGGCAAGATCCTCATCGCTGGATCGGCGGCCACCAGTTCCAACTTCCGCCAGAGCTATGTGTGCCGCTTGCTGCCTTCGAATGGTCAACTGGATAGTGGTTTCGGCACCAACGGCGAGCTCTTCCACGGCCTGTCCGGTTCAACGGAGGACACGCCAGCGCTGGCTGTACAGTCTGATGGCAAGCTGTTGTTGGCAGGCATAGCCTACGATTTTCCGAGCAGCGATCTGCTTCTGCTACGTTACCTCGAAACACCGATCACGGGGATAGCGTCCACAGTGGATCAAATACGTTCCGTGCATGCTGACGCGACTGGAGTAGATGTGTTCGGCACCTGCTCGGCTAACGTGGTCTATGAATTGAGCGATGCCCATGGCCGCTTGATAGCAACAGGCCACCTTTCAGGATCAGCTCAAGGATCACAACGGATCGACTTTCACACGACGTTGGTATCCGGCACGTATGCGCTTACGTTCAGGACCAAATTGGAAATGAGCACCACGCGTTTCGTGGTTGTTCACTGAACAAAGGGTTCGGCCGCGTGCGAGCGCTGCCTTGTGCGAAGAAGTGTTTTGCTGGATCAGACCTTCTTCACGCGCACCGCGTTCATGCCCTTCTGGCCACGCTCCACTTCGAACTGCACCTTGGTGCCTTCCGTCACCTCATCGATCAAACCGCTGACGTGCACGAAGAAGCGTTCTTGAGTGCTGTCCTCCTTGATGAAACCGAAGCCTTTGGAACTATCGAAGAAATCCACTTTTCCGATCCGCTCTGCCGCTACAGGAACATCCACTCGCTTGGGAACGCCTAGTTCGATCGTGGACGCGTCGATCGGCACTCTCACTTTATTGGGATCGGGAGGCGTGCTGGTGATCTGCCCGTTCTCGTCCACGTAGGCCATCATGTTCTCCAATCCACCACCGGCGGAATTGGCCTTGCGCTCCTCTTTGCGGCGCTTTTTCTCTTCCTGCTGTTGATGTCGCTTCTTCTCTTTCTCGCGTTTCTCGAATATGGCCATGGATCTGGTCGAACGTTTTTGATCTGTTCAAGGTGAACAGCGCTCGGTGCCGAAAGGTACGTGCTGATCCGTGTCTCCTCCACCTTCGACGGTTTGGCGCTGCGCATTTCACCGGGCCAAGGCCTTCTTTTTCATCCTGCCTGGCCGGTCCCCGTTCGCCTACAGAAATTGATCGAGTGCCCGCTTCAGATTCGCCAGCGCCGTAGCATCCGTGATGTTCGCTTCTGCGTCCACCTTGGTGCGTGCGAATTGCACGAGCACGATGGTTCCAGGCGCGAGCTTGCCTTCAAGAACGGTCAATGTTTCCACTAGCGATCCCTGCGCTTTCTCTCCGGAGAGCGAAGCTGTGACCAGCATGATCGGTTTCAACCGCAGATCGGCAGTAGAGACCGTCCAATCCAACGCGTTTTTCAAGGAACCGGGCACACCCATGGCGTATTCCGGAGTGCAGATCAGAAGCCCATCCGCTTCGCGAAGCTGCTCTCGAAAACGTGCGACTTCCGGCGGCGCTGGATCCATATCGGCGTCCGGGTTGAAGTGCGGTAGATCGGCCACGGATGGAAAGACCGTGAACTGCGCGCGATCACCAGCAAGCCGGATGATGGCCTCAATGAACAGCCCGTTGGTAGACTTGGCGCGTGTGCTGCCGTTCAGTACGAGGATGCGCCTGGGCATATGACAAAGGTGCGCAAGCCAACTTCACTACGGATGGAAACCGCGTTCACCGCGCTACCACCAGTGGCTTGCTCACGAGCCCGGCTTCCGTGCGGAATGCGAGTTGATACACGCCATTCGCCAGCGCCGAACAATCCAG
>JANNYL010000529.1:0-8044 GCA_031410075.1 Flavobacteriales bacterium | reverse complement strand
GTCCTGTGGTCCTGTGGTCCTGTGGTACTGTGGTACTGTGGTTCTGTGGTTCTGTGAAATTGCTCGTGAGATCAAGCCAGTACTTTGTGATGTGTTGTAACCGGCGATCATAGCACCAGCAATGTATAGTTCAAGAAAAGGAGAACCGACCGCGCGGTTCACAAGTGGTGATAACTCTGGTTGAAGAAAAAGGGCTACACCCGCAGGCGCGATTTCTGCAGTGTCAGCAGCATGCCCAGATCACTCGATCATCGCCACCAGTTCCTGCATTTCCGCAATGATCCGCTTCGCCAGTGCATCGGCCTTGTCCGGGCTATCGCTCTCGGCGTAAATGCGAACGATCGGTTCAGTGTTGCTACGGCGGAGGTGTACCCACTCACGCCCGAACTCTATCCGAAGACCGTCTACAGTGCTGTGTGGTTGGGCCTTGTGTCGCTCTTGCATAGCATTCACCAAGCCTTGCACATCCATACCCCCCGGGCTTGACCCGGGGTTGAGCTCGATCTTGTTCTTGCTGATGAAATAATCGGGATAGCTGCGGCGCAGTTCGGTTGTCTTTAGCCCGCTCTTGGCGAGCAGGGTCAGGAACAGCGCGATGCCCACCAACGAATCGCGACCATAATGCAATTCACCCAGGATCACTCCGCCATTGCCTTCGCCACCGATGGGTGCGCCCACCTTCCGCATAAGTTCCACCACGTTCACCTCGCCCACTGCGCTCGCATGTCGAATTCGGCCATGGCGTTCGGCCACATCATTCAGTGCGCGTGTGCTGCTCAGGTTGCTTACCGTATCGCCTTTGCGGTGCTTCAGCACGTGATCGGCACAGGCCACCAAGGTGTACTCTTCACCGAACAGACTTCCGTCTTCACATACCAGCGCCAGCCGATCAACATCCGGATCCACGCAAATACCCACATGAGCACCTTCCTTCTTCACCAGTGCACAGATATCAGCGAGGTGCTCAGGTAGCGGTTCCGGATTATGCGGAAAATGCCCGGTAGGCTCACAATACAACTCGATGATATCACTCACTCCAAGCGACTTCAGCAATTGGGGCACAGCTATTCCGCCAATGCTGTTCACGGCATCCACCACCACCCGGAAGTTCTTTGCCTTTATGGCCGCAACATCCACCAGGTCCAATTTCAATATGGCATCGATGTGTTTTTGCAACCACGTGTTGTCTGTGCGAACACTTCCCAACTCGTCAACCGGCGAAAAGGAGTAGGCATCGCTCTCTGCGATCCGCAATAACTCCGCCCCGTCGGCAGCGCTGATGAACTCCCCCTTCTCGTTCAACAATTTCAGCGCGTTCCATTGCTTGGGGTTATGGCTTGCCGTCAAGATGATGCCCGCATCCGCCTTTTCGCCGGGCACTGCCATCTCTACCGTTGGCGTAGTGGCCATGCCCAGGTCGATCACCTCAAATCCGAGCCCGACCAACGTTCCCCGAACCAGGTCAGCGACCATCGGGCCGCTCAACCGGGCATCGCGCCCAAGCACGCAAGTGGGCCGAGACTTTCCTGAACGCTTTTTGACCAAGGTGCCGAACGCGGCGGTATAGCGTGTAACATCCAAGGGTGAAAGTCCATCACCGGGCACACCACCAATGGTACCACGGATGCCGGAAATGCTGCGAATGAGCGTCATGGGGTCTAGCGGTCTAGTGATCGGAAAGAGGGCCGCAAAAGTACCCCGCTGCCTGATCGCCAAGCGGTTGGAATGACGCACACCCAAGTGTTGACATATGGGGTATGCACCCCAGCGGGGAACTGCCGAACGGGATGCCTACTTTCGCGCTACAACCTCTCCGGCAGTTGCCGGTACCGCCCAACCGAACCTGATGAACGACGGCCCCCGCCCTTCCCCGGATCGCAGTGAAGAACAGATCGCTTGCGTAAAGCGGTACGAGGCGATGATGGGCCTGAACAGGTCTGGATTCTTCGATGTGGAGGAGTCCGAGTTGATCATGGACCATTATCTGTGCAACAACGAAGCCCGAAAGGCCCAAGTGGTGCTGGAACTTGCCAAAACGCAACACCCGGACTCGGTCGACATCACGTTCTGCGAGGCATTGGTGCACATGGGCATGGGCCGATTGAGCAAGGGGCTGGAGATCCTTGATGCGTTGGAAAAGGTGGAACCTTTCAATGAGGAGATCCACTTGCACAAGGCGAGCATTTACAGCCAGCAACGCAATTATCGCCGTGCGGTGGAACACTACAAGCGTGCGTTGCAACTGGCCGAAGAAGGCCTCGATGAGATATATCTCGATCTCGCATTCGAGTACGAAAACCTGGACGAGTTCGAAGAAGCCCTTTCCTGCTTGAAGAAAGCCGTTGAAGTGAACCCGGAAAACGAAGCCGTGCTCCATGAACTGGCCTATTGCTTCGATCTGGCAGGTGCCGATGAAGCGAGTATCGTGTACTTCCGGAATTTCACGAACGAGTTCCCGTATAGCGCAGTGGGTTGGTACAATTTGGGCAATGTGCTTGCCAAGTTGGACCGGATGGAGGACAGCAATGAAGCGCTGGATCTCGCGATCGCCATTGATGAGCGTTTCACAAGTGCATACTTCAGTCGTGCACGCAACATGCTGCTCGCTGGTGATTACGAAAACGCCATCGCCTGCTACGAAGAGACCTTGGTTTTCGATGGTCCACAGGCCATTACGTTCAGTTTCGTGGGCGAGTGCTACGAGAAGATGGAGCGTTACGATCAGGCGCTGATCCATTACGACCAGTCCATTCACTTGGATCCCACGTGGGCCGATGCGTGGATAGGACGAGGGGTAGTGAAGGATATCCTCAACCTTCTGCCGGAAGCGATCCGTGATCTGGAGAATGCCACGCGCATTGCTCCTGATAATGCTGACAGCTGGTACTATTATGCCAATTCCCTGGCTCGCAGCGAGCGATACCCCGAAGCGCTGTTGAGCTATGAGAAGCTGAATTCTATTGAACCACAGAGCCTCGAAGGCTGGATGGACCACGCCGATCTGCTCCAGCAACTGAAAGGGCCTGAAGCCGCCTTGAAGAAACTTCAGGAGGGCGAAATGGTACACAAGCTCAATGCCCGCTACTTGTACCGGTTAGCGAGTTATCTCTTACGTTGCGGACGCGAACAGCAAGCGTTGCTGGTTCTGGAAGATGCGCTCATGTCCGATTTCGCCGCACACACCACGCTGCTCGAACACTACCCCGAAGTAGCGAACATGCCACAGGTAATGCACCTGTTGGAGTTGTACACGAAATGAACTACAGCCTTCCCCACATACCCGCGCGCACCACCAAACCGCGCGAGGGCGGCCTCAACATGGTCATGGACAAAGGCATGAGCATCCGCCAGGCCGAGGACATGATCGACGCTTGCGGAACGTTGGTGGATATGGTGAAGATCGGCTTCGGTACGAGCTATGTAACACCCCGGCTGAAGGAAAAGATCCAGCTCTACCAAAAAGCGGATATGCGTGTGTACTTGGGTGGTACGCTCTTCGAGGCGTTCATTGCCAGGGGCATGTTCAAGGAATACCGCAAGCTGCTCGATGATCTTGGACTCGAATGCGCCGAAGTGAGCGATGGTTCGATCAATCTACCTCATGCGGAGAAGTGCAAATACATCAACACATTGGCTCGCGACATTACAGTGCTCAGCGAGGTTGGTAGCAAAGAGACCGGCATACTCATCAGCCCGGCGCGGTGGGTACGCATGATGCTTCAAGAGTTGGATGCAGGCAGCTGGAAAGTGATCGCCGAAGCTCGCGAGAGCGGCACGGTAGGGATCTATCGCCCCAGTGGTCACGCCCACACCACCTTGGTGCATCGCATTGTGGCCAAGGTGCCGCCAGACGATATTATCTGGGAGGCGCCACTAAAAGCACAACAGACCTGGTTCATCAAACAACTAGGCCCCAATGTGAACCTCGGCAACGTGCCCGCAGAAGAGGTGATCCCGCTTGAGACATTGCGCCTTGGCCTCCGCGGAGATACGTTTTTCGACCATTTGCCGGAGGAAATTGTTGCCAAGTTGAAACAGGTGAATGAAACTGATTAGCCATCCATGAAAGAGATCGGCCCTCAGGAATTGAAGCACATGCAAGACGCCCAGGAAGCGTTCTTGCTGATCGATGTGCGCGAACCTTACGAAGCAGAGCGGTGCAACATTGGCGGCAAACTGCTCCCGATGGGCGAGATCATTGATCACATCAACGAGATCCCCAAGGACATTCCCGTAGTGGTGCATTGCCGAAGTGGCGCCCGCAGTGCGGCTGTGATCAATGCCCTCAGCACGCGTTACGGATTCGATAACCTCATCAACCTCAAAGGAGGTATTCTCGGCTACGGCAAGGAAGTGGATGATGGGATGACGTGTGACTGAGGACGTTGAGAAACTGAAACTGGAAAGTTGAAAGCTGAAAGAGGAAACATCGACGGCTTACCCGTTTCCTTTTTCAGCTTTCCAGTTTCAGCTTTCCTTCTTCACTCGTTCGGCTCCTCCCGGCCCAGACTTTCTCGCGCCATCTTCAGCGCTTCTTCCTCAGCTGCCAAGATCTGCTTCAAACTGTCGCTCACATCTTGTTGCTCAAACCGGTCCAGATCAGGCTGGCCTGCGTTAACCCAAGCCGAATACCAAAAGCTACCCAGGGTGATGATGCTCGCATTCATCCGGCGCTCCACCATTCCTCCCATCGCATCCTCATACGCCTTGGTGAAGCCTTGTGATGGGAACCGCATGGAACCGCGACCTCGATCCTCGAACACGTATTTCTGATCGGCAGGGTAACTCGCATTCAAATTGCTTTCGAAATTGAACACACTGTCCAAGGCTCTGTTACTGGCCTGCACGGCTTCCCAGGCAGCGGACAATGGATCATCGATGTATACAGCCCGCCCTACTCCGTGGTCGTAATTCTGGTCAGCACTGAGTTCCGGGATGCGACTTTCCCAAAAGGCGTGTATGCCATATTGGTTGGTCATCTGGCCGTTGTAATTCTCGGTAGTGTGCAACGGCACATGGGCATCACCTATGTAATGGCCAAGGTCCGCACTGTAATACAGGATCCGATCCACATCGCCCCGCTGGAATGCCGTGATTAGCCTGCTGTACACCACCTGGATATGCCAGGGTACGATCCCATATGCCTTCAGCGTGTCTTCTGTGTATTTGGTCACAGCCATATTCCATTCGCGTGGCACTTCAGCGAACGGATCCTTCCCGGCGATCCCATAATGATCGATGTCGATGTAATGGCGCGGCGCCTCATCGGCATTGGCGTACCGTCGACGATCGGGATCCACCGCATGATCGCTGATGAAGTCGATGTGGCGCTTGTAGAAACCGAACATCTGCGGTGGCAGTGTGAAACAGGCCATTCGGTTGATGCGCTTATGTCCGTAGAAACCCCAGGCTCCGGCGTCTTCCTTCGAGAAGAAGGGCCAAGCCAACGTGACCAGGAGAAGCGCAATGAGCGACTTGGCACGCAGAGACGCGGAGACGCGGAGAATGCGAGTGCCCGATAAGCGCTCTCTGGTGTTCCTCTGCGCCTCCGCGCCTCCGCGTGAGACCATCACACAGGCATTCTAACGAGCGCCCCATCCTGCAAGATCGGGATCACTTTGCTCTGGTCCGGCGTTAGGCAAAATTTCACATCCTCGTATAGGTTCAGGCTCTCCAATCGTTTCCGGCGTGGTGCGGCTTTCAGGATGCCCATAACGTTCTCGCTCGCCGACATGTACAGGTATTTCGCCGCGATGCTGCTGTCCTCCTCTAGACCGAACTTGCCACTTGCCAGCATTCGGTCCATGACCGCACCAGCGAACACACTGTCCTCCAGATTGAATTTATCCTTCCATCCGGAGCACAGCAATAGAACGTTCTCGTCCTGCTTCAGCAACCAATCGGTAAGGGCTGTAAGGTTCAGGAAGGAACCGATCACCACTTTGCGCGCACCGCTGGCCAAGTTGATCGCTTTGGTGCCGTTGGTGGTGGTCATCACGATCGTTTTGTCCTTCAGGTCCATTTGAGCGAAGGCGATAGGCGAGTTGCCAACAGCAAAACCCTCCACCACTTCACCATTTCTCTCCGCAGCGGCGATATAGCCCTCACGGCCTATATAGTTGCGCGCTTCTTCACTGGTGCCCACCGGGATAATGCTTCGAACCCCATGTTCGAAGGCCGTTACCATCGCGCTTGTAGCACGCAATATGTCGATCACGACCACGATCCCCATGTCCTGGGAATAAAGCGGGTAATGCCCCGGTACGAAACACGTTTCGACCCGGAATTTGTAATCGGTGTTCTGGCTGGCTCCCTTCATTTAGGCTGAAGATAGAACGGCATTTTCACCACCACTGCTTTCAACGACTTTCCGCGTGCATCGATCAATATCTCCGAACCAGGCGCACTCGACGAGACGGGCACGTATCCCATGCCGATCGCTTTGTTGAGCGATGGGCTTTGTGTACCACTGGTGACAACACCGATCACAGCGCCGCTCGCATCAACAATGTTGTAACCGTGGCGCGGAATGCCCCGATCGAGCAGTTCGAAACCTACGAGTTTGCGTTTCACACCAGCTTCCTTCTGCGCCTTGAGCACCGCACTATCGGTGAATTCCTTGGTGAACTTGGTGATCCAACCAAGACCCGCCTCCAATGGAGAAGTTGTGTCGTCGATATCGTTGCCATAGAGACAGAAGCCCATCTCCAATCGCAATGTGTCGCGCGATGCAAGACCAGCTGGCTTGATGCCATATGCAGCACCTGCCGTGAATATCGCATCCCATGCTTTTTTCGCCAGCGGGTTCGGCATGTACACTTCGTATCCACCTGCACCGGTATAACCCGTGCTGGAAATGAGCACAAGGCCAACGCCTTTCATTTCGGCGTACTGAGCGGTGTAATATTCCATGGCGCCCAGCTCCACATCGAAGAGTGGTTGCAGCGTGGCTGTAGCCTTCGGCCCTTGCACCGCGAGCAAACTCATATGGTCGCTTATGTTCTCCAACTGGGCATCGAAGGTGTTCAGCTTATTGATCCAATCCCAATCTTTCTGGATGTTGGAGGCGTTCACTACAAGGACATAGTGATGGTCATCACCTCGTTCCATTTTGTAGACCAAGAGATCATCGACAATTCCGCCTTTGCCGTTGGGCAAGCAGCTGTATTGGACCTTCCCCGAAGTGAGCTTGCTGGCGTCGTTGCTCGTTACTTTTTGGATCAGGTCCAAGGATCCCGGCCCGCGCACGATGAACTCGCCCATGTGGCTCACGTCGAAAACACCCACATCATTGCGCACCGTGAGATGCTCATCGTTGATACCCGAATACAACACGGGCATCAGGTAGCCTGCGAAGGGCACCATTTTGGCGCCAAGGCTTTCGTGTACACTGGAAAGCGCCGTGCGCTTCAGTTCAATGGAAGTATCGTTCATCTGCTTTTCTGGTCGATGTGGTGAAGATGGCAAAGATGGCGGGAACGGACACAGATATCCTTGTCTTCCTACCCTGCCTCACAATTTAGAAAGACTGATCAGCGCCTGATCAATTGGTCGTAATACCCCACGTATCGCTCCTGCCAGGCCTTCAGGCTGTATTTATCCACCACGGTATTCCGCGCAGCAGCGCCAACTCGAAGACGCAGTTCCGCATCATCGACCAGTCGTGAGACCTTTGCTACCCAGTCTTCAGTAGAAGCCGCGAGAAAGCCATTCTCCCCATCGCGAATGATATCGCTGTTCACACCCACAGGGCTCATTATCGTAGGTATCCCGAGCGCCATGTATTGCAGACCCTTCAACCCGCACTTGCCCCGTGCCCACTCATCATCGGGTAAGGGCATAATGCCGATGTCCATAGCGCGCAGGTCATCAAGCTCTGTGGCTTTGTTCCAAGGAAGCCCCTTCACGCCAAGGATCGGTTCTGCATAACTCCCATCCCCTATCACGCGGATCGCGATGCGGTCGCCGTGGCTATCTGTGCAAGCACAGGTTAGGTTCGATTGAAATTAGAAAAGAGAGGCCTGGGGGGGTGTTCGGGGGCGGG
>JANNYL010000528.1:0-10196 GCA_031410075.1 Flavobacteriales bacterium | reverse complement strand
TGATCGACCTCTCCCGCTTCGCCAATGGCAACTATCTGCTGCGCGTAACCAATGCCCAAGGGACCCTGATCGGAACCTTCAAACTCACACTCGCCAAATGAACACCCCTATGAACAAGTGCCTGCATCCCGCCATTACAGGGCTCTTCACCTTCGTTGCCTTATTGGCGACCACACTCTGTCTGGCACAAGCCCCACAGAAGTTCAGCTATCAGGCCATCATTCGCGATGGTGCAGGACTGCCGGTATTGAACACGCCGCGCACCGTGGAACTTCAACTGCGTCAAGGAAGCGCTACAGGCGTTGTGGTGTACAGTGAATACCATAATGTGACCACCAACGGGTTCGGCTTGGTGAACCTCAATGTGGGTGATGGGATCGTGAACACCGGCTCTATGGCCAACATCGATTGGGGCGCATTCTCCTGGTTCATGAACGTTAACGTGCAAGGCATTGACATGGGCACTACGCAGTTGCTCAGTGTACCCTACGCACTGTATGCCGAAGAGAGTGGCACACCCGGACCAATAGGACCACAGGGTGCTACAGGTCCACAAGGGCCGCAAGGGAATACTGGGTCCGCAGGCGCGACCGGTTCCACTGGCCCCCAGGGCCCGATCGGTAACACTGGCGCTACCGGTGCCACTGGAGCAACCGGTACACAAGGGCCAATTGGCAATACGGGTCCTGCTGGCGCTGATGGCGCAGCGAACGCGTGGGGGTTGAATGGTACGGCGGCGAGTGCGACGAACTTCATTGGTACCACCAATCAACAACCGCTGGTGTTCAAAGTAAATGGCCTTGCGGCCGGTTCCATCGCCCCAGCCTTTACCACCAGAAACGCATCCTATGGTATGGGCGCGTTGGGTTCGATAACCGTTGGCATCTACAATACCGCGATAGGCTCAGATGCGCTGCTTTTCAATTCTGGCGGGAGTCGCAACACGGCTGTTGGCAATAGCGCTCTTTTCTCCAACGTCGATGGTACGTACAATAGCGCATTCGGGAATGGGGCGTTGGGAACCAGCGTCTCGGGAATCAACAACACGGCCATGGGTCACTTGGCTCTTGGCCTGAGCACTGGCTCAAATAACACGGCCATCGGAACGAGCGCATTGGACGCCAACACGGGTGGCCTCTACAACAATGCGCTCGGCGTACAGGCCTTGGGCGGCAATACCAGCGGTGGCAACAACACCGCCATGGGGCACAATGCCATGATCTCCAACACCACCGGCAGCGGCAATACGTCCATGGGTGCGAACGCTGGACCCAACGCTACCGCACTCAACGGGACCACTGCACTCGGTGATGGCACCGTTACCACCGCCAGCTTTCAGGTGCGTTTGGGCAATACATCGGTCACCAGCATCGGTGGCTACCAGCCATGGACCAACTTGAGCGACGTGCGTTTCAAGACCAACATCGCACCCGAAACGCACGGCTTGGATTTCATCCTGAAGCTGGAGCCGATCACCTACCACATGGATGTGCGCAAACTGAACAGCTTCTTGTACGGTGCTGGTGATACGCTCTTCACCAGTGATGTGTCGCAGCAAGCGATCCACGATAAGGAGGCGATCATGTACAGCGGCTTCAGCGCGCAGCAAGTGGAAGCGGCCGCTGCGGAAGTAGGCTATGATTTCAGCGGAGTTTACAAGCCACATAGCGAGCGTGATCACTATGGACTCGCATATTCCGAGTTTGTGGTGCCGCTGGTGAAAGCAGTGCAGGAATTGAACGCGCGCAACTTGGAACTTCGTTCAACGAACACTCACTTGAAGGAGCGCCTCGAAGCGCAAGGCCGGGATATCGAAGTGCTCAAAGCGGCCATGGCCAAATTGAATGGTACTATGGATGCCCACAACCTCACCACACGATGAGAGCGCTCAAACTTCGCATCGACTTTCCGTTGGTGCTGATGTCAGTTGGGCTGGCTTGTTTGATTCTGTTGGTGCTTTCATGATCCGATAGGTTGGCGATCTTCGCCGGCATGCCACGTGAAGAAAAGATCCGTTGCCCTTGGTGCTTGAAGGACGACATCTACAAATACTACCACGATACCGTATGGGGCCGTCCTGAACGTCATGACCGCAAGCTTTTCGCCAAGCTCTGCCTTGATGGCGCACAAGCGGGATTGAGCTGGTACACCATCCTCATCCGCACCGAGGGCTATGCGAAAGCGTTCGACGATTGGGACGTGGAAAAGATCGCGCGCTACACGCCGAAGAAGATCGAGAAGTTACTGCTCGATCCGGGCATCATACGCAACCGACAAAAAGTGGTGAGCGTGGTGAAGAACGCGAAGGCCTACCAGAAGATCATGGAAGGCGGCAAGGGTTCTTTCCGCGACTTTCTGTGGAAGCATGTGGACCATAAGACCTTGGTTAACCACTGGACGGAAATGAAGCAGCTCCCGGCCAAGACGCCGATCAGCGATGCCATGAGCAAGGACCTGCAGAAGGCTGGATTCTCCTTCGTAGGCAGCACGATCGTGTACGCGTTCATGCAGGCTTGTGGGATGGTGGATGATCATTTGGTTTCGTGTTGGCGCCGTCGCTGACACACCACTCCTACCTTGCGTTCATGAGAACACCCGTTGCTCCGATCGCCATTTCGCGTGTTGAGAACGGATCCGTTTCGGCTGCTGATGATATCCTCGTTACGGAGGAACCGCTGGAGATCCGTCTTGGATACGGCCCGGAACACGACCGAAAGGAGATGAGGCTGAGCGTGACGATGCGCACGCCAGGCAGTGATGAAGAACTCGCACTGGGGTTCCTCTTCACCGAAGGCATTATCACCGATCCATCGCAGGTAGTGCGAGTGGCTTATTGCGAGAATGTGAAAGCCGAAGAACAAGGCAATGTGGTGCGGGTCGAATTGCATCCTTCCATCGATCTCGACCCGGCGAAGTGGCAACGGAACTTCTACACCACCAGCAGCTGCGGTGTCTGCGGAAAGTCGAGCATTGATGCCGTGCGCACGCAATGTGCCCGGCCAATGCCTCCGGCGTTCGCTATTGATCAGAACGTGATCACAGCGTTGCCTGGCCGCATGCGAGAGGCCCAAACCGTGTTCAAGCACACCGGTGGCATTCACGCGGCAGCGTTGTTCAATGCTCAAGGAAAATTGCTCGTTCTTCGCGAAGACATTGGTCGACACAACGCAGTGGACAAAGTGATCGGTGTGGCGCTGGCCAGCCAACTGCCCACCGAAAAGTGTTTGCTTTTGGTCAGTGGACGCGCAGGTTTTGAGCTGGTGCAGAAGTGCATCATGGCGGCAATTCCTATAATGGCAGCAGTGGGCGCGCCGAGTTCGCTGGCCGTCCAATTGGCACGTGACAGTGGTTTGTTGCTTGTAGGTTTCCTGCGTGATCAGCGCTTCAATATCTATGCAGGCGATAGCACATGGATCAGATGAAACGCCCTCATGCACCGTTGAGCGACCGCATCGCTGCCCTCGTCAAGGAGAAGGTGTCCATTGTGCCGTACGATCACGCTTGGCCTGCTGCCTATATGGCGGAGGAGGAACGGTTGCTCCGCGCGCTACCGCCCACTTTGGTGAAGCGCATCGCGCACATCGGAAGCACAGCTGTTCCGGGCGTTAGCTCCAAACCCATTATCGATATCCAGGTGGAGGTCACCGGTCTTGACCATGTGCAACGCGATGTGGTACCCATCATGGAGGATATGGGCTACGAGTTCATTTGGCGCCCTACCATAGGTGAGGAAGCTCCATTCTATGCGTGGTTCATCAAGCGTGATGTGCTGGGTCATCGTACGCATCATGTGCACATGGTGGAGCCTGATGAAGCTTCTACGGACCGGATACTTTTCCGCGACCTCCTTTGCGCCGATACAGCACTGGCCAATAAGTACGAGGCGCTCAAACACGACCTGGCCAAAGCTCATTCCGGCGACCGTGCGGCCTACACGATGGGAAAGTCCGACTTCATCAATTCGGTCCTTCGAAGTGCCCGAACCGAACCTGCTTGAAGGATCGCAGGGCTTCGCGCCACAGACTTACTGTTTGATGAAAGGCATGCGAATTTCCGCGTCGGAACCTGTGGCCTTCAGCGTATAACAACCGGCCGACAAGTCGTGGATCGGGATCAGGCCGTCATTCAGCGGTGTATTTGCGGATCGAACCACAACACGACCTGCACCATCGGTTATGGTCACATCGACATTGCCCTTCCAGTTCCCTAAGCCTCGTAGTTGGATCGACTCTGTCGCGGGGTTCGGGAATATGACCAATTGGTCTTTTTCCGCACTGAGCTCATTCACGCGTGTTACGATGTTCTGCCCGGTCACGATCCACCGATCAGGGTTCAGTATCGCGCTGTCCGCCTGAAAGGGCAGGTCCACAGTGAACGATTGTCCGCTATATATATGATCGAACACTACCGTACTGTCCATATCGGCGTTCTTGAACCTCACCGGCACCGGCATTTCGAAGAAGTCCACGGAAGAATGCGAAGGGCTTTGGAACAGGGAAAGCTGCACGGTTCCGTTCTCGTTCTGTGTCCAAGGCATGGTATAGGTGGGATAGCCTTCACCTGTGAACCAGTCCGCCATAAAGCCATCTAGATCAATTCCACTGGTCGCTTCCAAATGCGCTTGCAGATCACTCGTAATTGCACTACTGTACGCAAGTGCGGGATCGTTCAGGTAATTGCGAATGCCTTGGAACCACGCCTCATTGCCACTCACCCATCGCAGCATGTGCAAAACCATAGCCCCTTTGTTGTAGGTGAGTCGTCCGCTGAAGATCCTGTTCACGTTGGTGGGGTCCGTACAGAGCACGCTGCCATCTGGCGCGCTGATCACACTGTTGATCTTGCTCTGCAAATACCCTTGCCAATACTCTGGTGTTTGGAATTCGTAGACCATGCCTTGCAAATAGGTGGCAAATCCTTCGTTCAGCCATATGTCTTCCCATCTTCCACAGGTCACCTTGTCCCCGAACCACTGATGGGCCAGTTCATGGGCGGAAAGTTCGAAGCTCCAACCACCCATACTGGTCATGGTCTGGTGTTCCATACCGCCGCCCCAGCCGAATTGCGCATGGCCATATTTTTCTTTCGCGAACGGATACAGGCCGAAGAGTTCGCTGTATAGCCCCATCTGTTGTGCAGCATCTCCTGCGTTCAGTTCCGCCATGGTCGGGTTGGTATCCCATGAATAGGTGAGCATGGGAATCGTGTCTTCGCCAATGATGATGTCGCGCGTGAAAACGATGAAGTCCGCTACGGACAGGGAGATCAAGTAATACGCGATCGGGTACCGCGACTTCCAGTAGTACGTTGTGTTCGGAACGTTAACCACTTCTGATACCAGTCGCCCGTTGGAGCCAACGCGGTAGGTGCTCGGTGTAGTGACATACAGATCCACAGAATCGATCTTGTCATTCAGGTCTTGTTTGCACGGCCACCAATCCTTTGCACCGAACGGCTCGCTCAACGTCCATAATGTAGGCGACCCATTGTTCTGTTCCCCCGTTCCGAAGCTGCCAAACCCCGTTGTGCGTGGTACACCATGGTAGCTGATCGTCAGCGAATCAAGTGTGCCTATTGAAAGTTGTTGTGGGAGAGGGATCGTAAGTACATCACCAAGGGACAGGGTAGCAGCGACAGCGTTCCCGTGGTAGATAACACCATCAAGGAGCAATGTGTCGCTAAGGTCCATGACCACTTCGTTCAGAAGTTCGGTCGCAACGAAATGTGCGGTTACGGTTCCACTGATGGCACGCACCGCCGGATCAACGCTCCATGCGGCACGCACATATTTCATATCGTATCCGCGTGTGGGTGGCCCACCGTTCTTCGGTACGCCCTGCCAATGATGCCGGGCGCCGCAAGTGGTTTCCTCAAAGATCGCATGGTCGTAACCGAACTGTGCTTGTGCACAACTCGTAGCGATCAACAGAGCATAAATAAGCTTCGTCCTCATCTGATGAGCAAGGTAACATCCAACTTGACCTTGCCGATCAAAACGCCGATCAGAACACTTGCGATACGATGGATCGCACCGCTTCGCTCTTGCCCATGGTGTAGAAGTGCAAGCACGGCACGTTACCGGCTTTCAATTCTTTCGCCTGTTGGGTAGTCCATGCAATGCCTACTGCTTTTACTTCAGCATCAGTCTTGCATTTCATCAGGTCCTGCGCCAGCACTTGTGGCAGGTCGATCGAAAAGGTCTTTGGGATGAAAGCGATGTGCTTCAGCGTGGTCAATGGTTTCAAACCGGGAATGATTGGGACCATGATGCCTTCAGCACGGCAGAGGTCAACGAATTTGAAGAAACGGGCATTGTCGAAGAACATCTGCGTTACCAGGTATTCGGCACCTGCGTCCACCTTGCGTTTCAGGTATGCGATGTCGGTGCTCAGATTCAAGGCTTCGACATGCTTTTCGGGATAGCAGGCGGCGCCGACGCACAGGTCGGTAGGGGAGGCTTCCTGTTCCTCATCGTGCAGGTATTTCCCCTTGTTCAACCCGGCGATCTGATGGATCAGGTCTTCCGCATGCGCGTGTCCATCACGCTCGGGAATGAACTGTGCTTCGCTCTTGATCGCGTCCCCTCGCAGAGCCAATACGTTGTCTATGCCCAGGAAATTCAGCTCGATCAGCGCATCCTCCGTGTCCTCGCGGCTGAATCCACCGCAGATCAAATGCGGTACCGTATCGATGTCGTATTTCGCCTTGATCATCGCACAGATCCCTACGGTACCTGGCCGTTTTCGCAAACGGATCTTTTGCAATAATCCATGCCCGCGTTCCTTGTAGATCACCTCCTCGCGATGGTAGGTCACATTTATGAAACTCGGTTTGAACTCCAACAACGGATCGATGCCTTCGAAAATGGAACGGATATCCTTGCCCTTCAGTGGTGGCAGGATCTCGAAGGACAACAGCGTGCCCTTGGCTTTTTTCAGATGTTCAATGACCTTCATTCTCGAGTATCTCTAGCGCAGGTGTTACCTGAATATGCATGCTCTTCAATAACTCCGTTCCGCTGCGCTATGCGGAGCGCGAAGATATTGGAAGGGGGCAGGTACTTGAATGATGAACGCCCCGACAGGTCGGGGCGTTCACTTAGGTTTTCGGAATGGTTCTATCGAAGCAAGGTCACATGGCCGGTGTACTCCTTTCCATTCTCCATTTTCAGGATGTAGAAGTAGGTGCCCTCTGGTTCATCGGTTGGTCGCCACGTGTTCTTGTAATTGCTGCTGGCGAATACCTCGTTGCCCCAACGGTTGAACACTTGTAGCCTGGTGTTCTCAAAGTATTCCACCCCTTTGAAATTCAGCGCATCGTTCTCGTTATCGTTGTTCGGGCTGAAGACGTTCGGGATAATGATCTCCGTAGGAATTACCGTCTGAACGAACGTGAACGTGTCACTGCAGCCCTCAGCCGTGGTAACGGTTAGTGTGATGGTGTATTGACCAGGTATTTCGAAAAGCTCGGTTATGGTTTGGCCATTTCCAGCGAACACACTGTCCACGAACCACGAATACGAAACGATCGTGCTGCCATTTATCGTGCTCTGGTTGGTGAACTGAATGATGGTGCCAGGAAACACGGACTGCGCGTTATCTGAGATGAAGCTCGCCACGGGATCGTTCGCACTGACAACGTTCACAGATGCCGAGGTTCCTACGCAGCCGAATTCATTCGTTACGGTCACCGTATAGGTTCCCGTACCAACCGTGATCGAGGGGTCTGTACTGTTCGTGGACCAGTTGTACGTCTCATAAGGCTGGTCTGTGTTCAGTATCGACGGAACTCCGCCACACGCAACTTGAGCGCCTGTGATAAAAGGTGAGGGGTTCGGAACGGAGTCTACCGTAATACTGTTCGATGCTAATCGACAGTTCCCAGAGGTGGCCAGGCACAAGTAAGTTCCAGGACCTACCAAAATGACCGGACCGTAGAAACCATTGGTCCAGATGTAATCGTCATAACCTCCACCAGCGGTAAGCACAACACCTTGGCCCGGGCATGCAACGGTATCACCCGTGATGATCGGCGGTGGGGCTGGTGTGTAGTACACGACAAGAACGATGGTGACGGTGCTGATCAGTGAGTCCGCGCCATTATCCTGTCCTGTGAAGGTTACCACGTGGAAACCAGTATCCGCTATGGTTGGAATGAACTGAACGTTGATAGTAGCACTGGTTCCAAGGTTGGTAACGGTGCTCGCAAAGTTGTCGATAGTTGGACCGCTGGCGGTGGTGTTGATGATCGACTGGTCGCCTTCGGGCGTAAGGAAGGTCACGTCGAAATTCACCAATTCGCCCATACACACCTCAATGGTGTCGCACAGGAAATTCGAACTGGTTATTGGTGGAATATTCTGGGTACTCACAGCTGTGGTGAAACGGAAGTTCTGGAAATCCAGCCAATCCACACCATCGGGAATACCAAAGGGCCCATCATAATCGAGGCCGGGATGGTCGTTGCGTGTGAACTGGATGAAATCAACACCATTGCCTTGGTTCGCTCCAACGGTCGATGGTATTCCGCCAAATCCTCCTACGCCCTGGCTTGCACTGCCCGTGGTCCATTCCATTTCCTTGTAACAGAAACTCACATTGTTGCCCACGCCGATCACGGGGTCAGTGCCGTCCGTTATGATCAGTTGGAACGTATTGTGCTTATCGGTTTGAGCAGCGAAATAGCCCACTTCGGTCCAGTTCACATAAAAGGCTGTCGGCGTGATAAGATATTTCACCGTTCCTCCGTTCAAGCCATTGAAATCTTCGCCTCGCGTATCCACATCAGCCCAGAAAGGGGCCACCATTACGAAGCCAGCGGTTGGGAAAGGATCCGCACTGTACGTTCCATAAGGCGATCCGAATGATACGTTGCCGTTGTTGTTCACATAACAATCGGTGTAGTTTGTTCCGTACAGGTTGAATTGGAACGGCAACGAGATCAGGCTGGAGCTTCCGTCATCGTTCGGTGTCATTGCAAGCGTATAATTCCCATCAGGCTCGATCCAACAGTTACAGAGCCCGTTCGTTTGACCGCCTCCTTTCGGTTGCCCGCCATGAGCAGGTTTCTTTCTTGCATCTGGTGTTACCACTCCTGCCGGTAAGGTGCTGTATTCCACATGGAACTCCGAAGGCAATGTGCCATCGGTCTTCATTTGTTCGTACTGGCTCACGCTCAGTTGAACACCTTGGCCATTCGAGGTGGTCACGAACGTTGCGAACAAGATGGCGAGTAAGGAGATGCGCAGTAACGTTTTCATGATGCTCAGGTCTAGCCTTTCAATTTTCACTTCAACAGGGTAATATGTCCGAACCAGTCCGCTTTATCCGCACTGCCAACCGGTCTCTCGACCAACCGCCAGTTATAGAGGCCCGAAGGAAGCACATCTCCGGCATTGTTCAACCCACCGTTCCACCCTTCTTCCAAGTCGGTAGTGTGGAATACCATCTGGCCCCAGCGGTCAAAGATCATCAATTCATGGTCTTCGGCGACGGTACCCTTGATGCTGGGCAGGAATTCGTCGTTCACGCCATTACCGTCCGGAGTGAAGGCGTTGGGGATGTACACTGCTGGGATCACCACCTCTGCGGTTTGGCACAATGTGTCCACGCAACCATAACGGTCGGCCACGTTCAGGCATATCTCATAGTATCCTGAAAGCGCGTCTTCGAACGTGTGGGCTATTTGCCGCTGGTCACTAGTGGCCAAGCCAGCAATGTCCCACGAGAATTCTGAGGCATAAGGATCCAACGCGCTGAACAACAGCGTTGTGTTCCCTTCGGTTCCTGGATCCGGGGTCCATGTGAATTCAGCGGTAGGCGCTGGATCAGCGAGTACAGCGCCTTCTTTGGTGTACCTGCTTTCGCATCCTTGCGGGCTGGTTACACGCAATGACACATTGTACCAGTTGGCTTCTTCGTAAATGTGTTCAAAGGAGCCGCATTCATTCAGGTCGCTCGTGCCATCACCGAGGTCCCATAAACAACTGGTGCCTATGAATTGCGCGTCCGTGGTATTTGTGAACGTTACAGTAAGTGGAGTGCAGCCACTATCGGGGTCTGCCGTGAAAGTGATGATCGGCATGGGGTACACGGTCGCCAATACAAAAGCGGTATCCGTAAGGTGTGCACAGGTGCCGGGGCCAACAACCACATACAGGTACATTCCACTTAGCTCCAAGGCTGGCATCAAGGTGC
>JANNYL010000527.1:0-1732 GCA_031410075.1 Flavobacteriales bacterium | reverse complement strand
AGCCACGCAATCCCCAACGGAATTTCAACTTCTCTTTCTTCGTGCTGAGTGGGTGCTTAATAACCTGCGGATCGTTCTTGTCCGTTGATAGTCTCCACATTGCCTTGGTGACCTGAAGGCTAGTAAATGGTGTGCCCATCTTCTCAATGGTCGCGGTGATCTCACTCACGGTGGAGAACTTACCAAGCGATTCCAACGCCTGCACAACTGCTTTCCCTACCCCGGCAGGACCGCGCTTGCTAGTCGCGATCGATCCCTTTTCGCCGACGGTGATCTTTCCCAAAAGATCGAGTGATGCGATAGCCTCAGCACTTTTTACATACGCACGAAGCGCCTGAATCTCGCGCTCCCGTTGGGCTATCTGGTGAAGCGCTTGCTCAATTGATATAGGTTGTTTCTTCATAGCGAGTGCAAGTATAGGGATAATGTCCATACCTCGAACATCTTTTGAATTATTTGATTACGCTACGATGCACAAATAGCAAGGCATATGTGCAACTTCGGTCTAACATAGACCGATATCCCCTAAATAGAAAGGACTATATGGGGATTGATAAATGTGAGTGCGTTAGGCCGTGCGCCTAGTCCAGCAAAATCGAGGCTTTCCGGTCAATTACAAGCTATCTGCTTTGCGAACGGTCTCAGTGCCAATTATCGCCTTGGTAGCACCAGGTTCACCCATCTCCGAAGGATTCCAGTAGATCCGGCCGCCGTTCCTGGGTGCGCAAAACGCTCTGTTCATGGCGCCAAGCGTGTATCTTGGCCTCATGTCCGCTCATCAGGACTTCAGGAATTCCCCAACCATTGTATTCTGCAGGCCTGGTATAAACAGGCGGTGCGACCAGACCGTCCTGAAAACTGTCGGAAAGCGCACTGGTTTCATCGTTAAGGACGCCCGGCAGCAGCCGTATCAGAGAATCGCTCAGAACCGCAGCGGGCAGTTCGCCGCCACTGAGTACGTAATTGCCAATGGAAACCTCGCGGGTGATCAAATGTTGTCGCACACGCTCATCCACGCCCTTGTAGTGCCCGCAAAGGAGAATGATGTTCTTCAAACTGCTCATGCGGTTGGCCATGGGTTGATCCAGCAGATCGCCGTCCGGGCTCATGTAGATGACTTCGTCGTAGGCGCGTTCCCCTTTCAATTTTTCGATACAGCGGTGTATCGGCTCTATCGTCATCACCATTCCTGCACCACCCCCGAAGGCATAATCATCCAGCCGCTTGTGCTTGTCCGTGCTGAAATCCCGCAAGTCATGGACCACAACTTCAACCAAGCCTTTCTTCTGGGCACGTTCCAGTATGCTCTCGCTGAAGTAGCTGTCCAAAAGGCGCGGCAAGGCAGTCAGGATGTCGATGCGCATGTTTTATCCGCTGATGCCCAATTGGCAAAAGCGGAAGGCAAAGGTGGGGTAGAGACGCCTGCTATAAGTGATACCCGTGCTAACCTTGTAGAACAGGACTTATACTGTTCATGTGATCCAGCGTGCCTCAAAAACAGGCAACCAACAACCATCCACTAACAAAGCGTGCGGTTGACGCAAGGCATACAAAGGCAAGCTCATATACCTTCGGCATCGTTCTTGAAAGCCCATGCAAAACAACTACGCCATGATGCGTTCGCTTACCCTCGCCGTTGCCACTATTGCCATCTTTTCGGCCCAAGCCCAGAAGCAGCCTTACGAAGACCTGCTGGTCAAATACGTGGATGAGAAGTACGAGGACTGCCTCG
>JANNYL010000526.1:0-8850 GCA_031410075.1 Flavobacteriales bacterium | reverse complement strand
GCGGATGCGGTGTCTTGGACAATGATACCGATGGCGATGGAATACTTGATTGTATCGATGCTTGCCCTAACGGTGCGAACCCGGGCGCAGCCTGCGACGATGGCAACGCCGCTACGTCGAATGACGTGATCAGTGCCGGTTGCACATGTGTGGGCACTCCAACAAGTTCTGGATTGATCCTCAGTTTGACCACGGATAATGCAGGTGTGCAAACGAGTTGGGAGATCGTCCCATCGATCGGCGGAGCAGCGGTTTGCAGCGGTAGCAACTACGCGAGCAACACAACCTTCACGATCGGTTGTCCTATCAATTCAGGGTCTTACGTGCTCCGTGTTATGGATACGTTCGGTGATGGTCTGTGCTGTATGCAAGGCAATGGCGGATATGCGTTGAAGATGAACGACGGTCGCCGCATCATAGACAACCTTGGTGACGGTGGATTCACCTACACCAGTTCCGTGGCGTTGGGCTTCGAACTTCCTCTAGGGCCGGACCACCTTACACCGAGCCGCTGCGATCGTGAGGACTATCTACCGAGCGATTTTATACAAACTGTTCCCAATACTGCGGTTCGTGCACAGTACGGAATCACCAATGCGAACAGCGGTTACCAGTTCTGGTTCTTCGATCCCGATGGAGGATATAGCCGCCGGATGTTGGTAACCCATGCAACAAGCAGTTACCTGTTCCCCTTTGGAGCCGATCGATGCAGTTACCTGCGGCTCTCGAGCATGACCACATCTCCCCTTCCGTTCAACAAGCTTCTCAATGTGCGCGTGCGTTCCATGGTGAACGGTGTGTACAATGCGTTCGGCTCTGCTTGCCGCTTGCGGATCGACCTACCTGGTCTCTGTCCAACGACACAACTTGTTGATGACACGAATGACCCCAAACATTCATGCGGACTCACCAACGTGTTGTTGGATGGAAGCCGCAAGTTGTGGGCAGTACCTGTAAGCCAGGCCACGAATTATCGTTTCCGATTCGTCGATGGAGGATACCAGCGGAACATCGTATCCAGCGGGTCAAGTCTCTTACTCACGGAATGGACACAGATGCCCTTGCAATATGGCGGCAAGACCTATCAGGTCAACGTACAGGTGAGTTACGACAACGGCGCGAATTGGTGTCCGTTCGGAACGACTTGCTCGATCACCACAGCCTTTGCCGCGCCATCCAATGAAGACCGCCGCATGGCGCTCGTTGTCGGATCCGATCCAAGTGCTCTGCGTATATGGCCCAATCCCACGGACGGTGACCGACTCAACGTGCATCTGGAAGGACTGTTCTCCAACGAGGATGTCGTCCAACTACGCATGATCGATCTGCAAGGAAGACTGATCATCGCCCGATCCATCCCTATCACCGATGACGACCTGAACGTGACCCTCGGCCTTACTGCAGGCATCCATTTACTGACCCTGTCAACGGCAACGAGGACATGGACCGAACGCGTGGTTGTCCAATAGCGGGAACCCCTCGATCAGCGGAAATCGTCGTAAAGCAGGTATTTGGCACGGGTGCGTTTGAACGCATCCAGGCCTGGTTTCCAGGAAGCACGGATGGCTTCTTCTGGATCCCCTCGTTCGATCGCCTTCCGCAAGGAATTACCACCAGCGAGCTTATCGAAGAACGGAACGAAGAAAGACTCTTTGTCGGCGCTGGCTTGATAGAACCCGATGAGCCATTGCAGATGCACAACGGGTTGTAGTCGCGAAATAAATCCTCCGTATTCCTGAAGGTCCATGCCTTTGCAGGGTTTGTCTTTGTACGGGGGATCCTTTGCACCGGAAATGGATCGAGGTGTAAAACCGTACGTACCGATGGAACTGCCTGGTAAACCGATGCACTGAAAAGGCTTGTCCGTTCCGCGGCCCACGCTGACCGAAGTCCCTTCGAACAAGCCCAGCGACGGGTAGAGATAGATCGATGCCATGTTGGGCAAATTCGGTGATGGTTTGGTGGGCAGAGCGTAGTATGAACTATGGCTGTACCCGATGCAGTTGATCACCTCGAGCTCGCATTTCACCTTACCCTTCAACCAGCCTTCACCATTGATCATGCGCGCATACTCGCCAATGGTCATGCCGTAAACGATCGGAACAGGGTGCATGCCCACGAACGACGAATAAGCCGTGTCAAGGACGGGACCATCCACATAAAAACCGTTCGGGTTCGGGCGATCCAATACGATCAATTTCCTGTGCTCCTCGGCGCAGGCTTCCATCACATAATGCAGCGTGCTGATGAAGGTATAGAACCTGACACCCACGTCCTGGATATCGAACACCACGATGTCCACATCGGCCAATTGGTCGGAAGTTGGCTTCTTGTTCTTTCCATAAAGCGAGATCAGCGGCAGTCCGGTGCGCTTGTCACGTTCATTGGCCACATGCTCACCAGCATCCGCTTCCCCCCGGAAACCATGCTCAGGAGCGAAGACTTTCACCACGTTCACCTTCAATGCGATCAACGAATCCACCAGATGTGTGGCGCCGATCATACCGGTCTGATTGGTGACGATCGCGATCCGCTTACCCAACAACTGCGGCACATAGTTCCCGGTTCGTTCAGCGCCGGTAACGATAGAAGGATCGCTGGCCGGTATTTCCCGGATACCTGCGTCGGTTTGCGCCGGGATCTGTTCCCGGCAGCCCAGGAGAACCAACAAGATGAGCGCGTGCCGCACCGCCAGGGCTACATTCGCCCGATTCCACATGGGCTTCGCGCACTTCATCGCTCGGCGGATCGTTCGCCCTGACGATCCCGGTAGATCAGGCTTATCGCGTCCGATCGTGTTCATCGCAGTGCTTGGCATTGTCATCGGTATGGCGGTGATGATCCTCACGGTGGGCATCAGTACGGGGTTCCAAAGAGAAGTGCGTGCCAAAGTAACGGGCGCGGGATCGCACATCGAGATCGTGTCCCTTGCGAGCAGCGATTCGCGAGACTCTGAACGTATGCGGATCCAACAACCGTTTTATCCATGGTTGGATACGGTGACGGGCGTTCGGCACATTTCGGTGTACGCCCTGAAGCCCGGCATCGTGGAAACGGACGACGAGATCCAGGGCGTGGTGGTGAAAGGCGTGGGCCAGGACCATGACTGGTCATTCTTACGCTCGCACTTGGTTGCGGGCGATGTTCTGTCGATACCCGACACATCAGGCTATGCGACCACAGTGATCAGCTCGTGGCTTGCACGGCGGCTACAACAGGGCGTTGGCGACACCGTAACGATCTACTTGATCCGGGGACGCGAAGAGATCCGTCCTCGCCGGTTCAAGGTGAAGGGCATCTACGAAACAGGCATCGAGAAGATCGACCACCAGGTCGTGTTTGTGGACATTCGGCATATCCAGCGTTTCGCGCAATGGGGGCTGCAGGCGGAGATCAATGTTGGCCAGGTTGAAGAAGGCCGGTTCATAGAAGTGGAAGGAAAAGCGTTCGGCGGCGATCGCAACTTCAACTTCGAATGGATCGGCATGGACCTGAAAGGGCCGGGACCTCACCGACTGAAATTATGGGACTGGCACCAGCCACATTACCCGCCCGTTCCAATTGCAGAACCAAAGGAACCACCTGTGATCACGTTGGTGGTGCACGACGACAACGGTACCATACCTGACACTGCGTGGGTTCGCATTATTCCGGATTCGATGGAAATGATCTCCCATAGTCTCGGTACCGATCTGGTGGTGCGTGGAGTGCGCCTTGAACGCGGCGGCAGTGGCGGCAGCTATGACAAATACTGTGGCGGTTTCGAAGTCGCATTGGATGACCACCGCGACCTGATCGCCATGGACGACCGCATCTACAAAGACTATCTCAATGAAGACCAGCGAACGATCACGGTACGCGAGAAATTCCCGGAGATCTTCGCCTGGTTGGAGCTATTGGATACGAACGTGATCGTCGTGATCACGCTCATGGTACTCGTGGCCATCATCAACATGACAAGCGCGTTGCTCATCATCATCCTGGAACGTACGAATATGATCGGGATCCTGAAGGCGCTGGGCAGCAGCAACGGTTGCATTCGCAAGATATTCCTGATCGATGCCGCGTACATTCTTGGCTTCGGCGTGGTGCTTGGCGACATTCTCGGCATTGGGTTGGGGTTACTACAGAAACTCACTGGTTTGGTGCACCTCCCGATCGAGAGCTATTATGTGGATGCCGTCCCCGTTGATCTTGACCTCTGGCCCATCGCGATACTGAACTTGGGGACCTTGGTCGTATGCGTTCTCGCATTGATCGTTCCCAGCCTGATGGTGAGCCGCATAGCCCCGGCAAAAGCGATCCGGTTCGACTAAGGATCAGGGATAACCGGACCGTGTCGAACCTACCTTCGCGGCGCATGAAGATCCACGACAACATTCTATCCACCATCGGCAACACGCCGCTCGTTCGCCTCAATCGCATAACCAAGGATGTTGCCGCTACGGTTCTGGCCAAGGTGGAGACCTTCAACCCCGGCAATAGCATCAAAGACCGTATGGCGATCAAGATGATCGAGGATGCGGAGAAGGATGGCCGCTTGAAGCCCGGCGGAACGATCATCGAAGGCACAAGTGGAAATACAGGCATGGGCCTGGCGATCGGCGCGATCATCAAAGGCTACAAATGCATTTTCACTACAACGGATAAACAGAGCCGCGAGAAGGTGGACATTCTGCGAGCTTTCGGGGCCGAGGTGATCGTATGCCCTACCAACGTTGATCCCGAGGACCCCCGCTCCTACTATAGTGTTAGCTCACGCTTGGAAAAGGAGACGCCGAACAGTTGGAAGGCGAACCAGTACGACAACCCGAGCAACGCACAAGCGCACTACGAGAGCACTGGACCCGAGATCTGGGAACAAAGCGGTGGCAAGGTCGATCACCTCGTGGTGGGTGTTGGCACCGGCGGCACCATCAGCGGAACAGCGAAATACCTGAAGGAGAAGAACCCGAATCTGAAGGTCTGGGGCATCGACACGTACGGCTCGGTCTTCAAGAAGCTGAAGGAGACGGGCATTTTTGACAAGAACGAGATCTACCCGTATATCACGGAGGGCATCGGCGAAGACTTTGTTCCGGAGAACGTGGACATGGACCTCATCGACCACTTCGAGAAAGTCACCGACCGCGATGCCGCCATCTACACCCGGAAGATCGTGCGGGACGAAGGCATCTTCGTGGGAAACAGTGCGGGTAGTGCCATTGCGGGCCTTTTGCAGCTGAAGGACAATTTCAAGAAAGGCGAAGTCGTGGTGGTGATCTTCCATGACCATGGCACGCGCTACGTTGGCAAGATGTTCAACGACGACTGGATGCGTGAGCGTGGCTTCTTGGTGGAGGAAAAGCCGACTGCTGGTGATCTGTTGAAAGGCAAGGAATTGGGATTGATCTCTGTGGAAGCCGATGAACCGGTGCTTATCGCGATCGAGCGCATGCGCAAACACAACATCGATCAAATGCCAGTTATGGAAAACGGTAAACCCGTGGGCACGATCACGGATGCGCGGTTGTTCGATGCTATTCTGGAAGATGCCGAAGTGCGTCACCAGAAATCGCGCGTGGTAATGGGCCCGGCCCTGCCGGTGATCTCTGCCGACAGCAAATTGGAAGATGTAGCGAAGCAACTTGGTAATGGCTCCCCGGCCGTGCTTGTAGAAATGCCGAACGGCTTGGGGATCTTGACGAAGCAGGACATTATTGGGAAGTTGAAGTAGAGAAGATGAGCATGGTCGCTCGAGATACGGACGATGCACACTGCCACACTCCTGAATAAACGGGATCACCTACTGTGCATCCTGGCTTCACTTTTGTGCTCAAGCTGCTCCTTTATTACTACGGTGGGTATACTCGAGCAAACGGAGAAATCGGATTGGCAAGAAACTGGAAAAGGGTATTCGTATGCATTTACCCATCTGAGCACACCTGCCTTTGGCCTCTGCGAGGACAGTTTATATGTGCTCCTTTGCCCTTGTCCAAAACCCGGAAGGAATATTCTGATCGGGCCACCTTTTATACCTGCGGTCCCAAATCTCTATCAGATCTTTTGGGACCCTAAACCGAACGAGAGGTTCTTCGTTGATGTCCAGTTCATCAATCAAACCGGACGTCAACGTGAACTGGATCTGTCGAGAGTTGTGTTCGAAGGCAAGAACAAAGCACTAGTACCTACCAACCTGTGCGCGATAGAAAATGAGTACTTCGGCCAGCACAGGCGTTCTTATCCACAAATGCAAGTATTCAGTGGTTTCGCGGACTCTGCGCGTGTGAACCTTCCTCCGCAAGGAACATTGATAGTTCGATACGAATTCGAAACCAAGGCCTCCTCGGTGAAAAAGCTGGGCGTATCGATCGAAGGGATCTCGGACCTGATCACCATGCCGACACTGCGGCTCAAGAAGAGGACGAAGGTCATTTATATGCCGCTTTTTGACGGATGAAAACAGGGTATGCCGCGTCCCGCTGTAGAAGGCGTCACAGCCCTCTCGCATAGAACGAATGAGAAAACTGACCGACCAAATGCACCGCACCCTCAACGTGCCAGTGCTTCCCCAGCGCATCATCTCACTCGTACCCTCGCAGACCGAATTGCTATATGACCTTGGCCTTGGTGGCCGCGTTGTAGGCATCACCAAATTCTGCATTCATCCAGAAACCTGGTTCCGTACAAAAACACGCGTGGGCGGCACGAAGAAGGTGGACATGGAAAAGGTCCGCGTGCTGAAGCCGGACCTGATCATCGGTAACAAAGAAGAAAATGACCGCGACGACATAAAGGCCTTGGAACAAGAATTCCCGGTGTGGATGAGCGACATCCGGGACTTGCACGGGGCCTTGGATATGATCCAGCGCATTGGGGAGTTGACCGGAACGCAGGACAAAGCGAATACGCTTCGAACAGCGATCGGAGCAGGGTTCGAAGGGTTTGTAAAGCGCGAACCGCCACTAACAGTAGCTTACCTGATCTGGCGTAAACCGTTCATGCTTGCAGGCCATGGCACGTTCGTGAACGATATGCTCGATCGTTGTGGGTTGATCAATGTGTTCGACGCCGATGATGCCCGCTACCCCGAGATAACGGCCCAAGAGCTTGCGGAAGCTGCTCCAGATGTGATCCTGCTTTCATCCGAGCCCTATCCCTTCAAGGAAAAACACATCGCCGAGATCAATGAGATCTGCCCCGGAACGCCGGTGCGACTGGTGGATGGCGAATTGTTCAGCTGGTATGGATCACGTTTGCTGAAGACCCCTGAATACATGAACGGCTTGCTCAAAGGGTTAGCCGACGTTGTGAGCGCCTAGGCCGCACCTATTTTTGGTCGCCATCGCGCAGCATGCGTCTCTTACTCTCCTTCACGTTATCGCTCGGTCTACTGGGTGGAATAACAGCGCAGCATGTCGGCTTGGTGCTCAGCGGTGGCGGTGCGGTAGGCCTCACGCATATCGGGGTGATCAAGGCCTTGGAGGAGAACGACATCCCGATCGATTACATCACAGGCAGCAGCATGGGCGCACTGGTGGGTGCGATGTACGCCAGTGGCCTTACGCCGTGGCAAATGGACTCCCTGTTCCAAACAGAGATCTATCAGTTGATGGCTGTGGGTGGGGTTGAGGACGCCTACACGTGGTACTTCAAGCAGGATGTGCCAGATGCCTCGCTCATCAACTTGAAATTCGACCTGGACACAACGATTCAAACGTCATTACCCACGAATCTGCGTTCCCCCGTGCTCACGGATTGGTGGCAAATGCTTGGTTTTGCTGGCGTTTCAGCGAAAAGCGGGTATCACATGGACAGCCTGTTCATACCCTTCAGATGCGTGGCCAGCGACATTACCGATCAACGATCGGTCGTGTTCGGCGAAGGCGATCTTGCCCTGGCGGTTCGGGCCAGTATGAGCTATCCATTCTACTTCAAACCCATTCGCGTGAACGGCCATTTGATGATGGACGGAGGCATGTACAACAACTTCCCCAGCGATGTGATGTACGATGCCTTCATGCCTGATTTCATCATTGGAAGTAATGTGGCATACAATGCGGCGCCGCCGGATGAGGATGACCTGATGAGCCAGTTGCGCGCAATGATGGTAACGAAGACCAACTACAGCGTTCCATGTGAACCGGGCTTGATCATTGAACCAAAGACCGCGACTACCCTGTTCGATTTCACCACCGCGAAGCAAGCAGTAGCGGATGGTTATGCTGCAGCAATGGCCCGAATGCCGGAGATCAAAGCAGGTATAGCCCGGCGCGTGCCCCGCACGGAATTGGCCAACCGGAGAGCGGCTTTCCGTAAGGGTTTGCCCGCTCCCGTTTTCGGCAATATCCAGTTCGATGGACTAACCCGAAAACAAACTCGTTTCTGTGAAAACCTGTTGAACAAGGGGGCAGGGCTCATTGATGCCGGCACGTTGAAGCCACGCTACTTCAGGTTGTACGCCGACAACAACATAAGTGGCCTGTTCCCGCAAGCAACCTTCGATAAAGAACGCGGCAACTACGACCTGAGGATCCTTGTGAAGCGCGAAAAGAAGTTGGAAGTGCGGTTCGGCGGCATGTTCAGTTCAAGGCCGATCAACACCGGCATGGTGGGTTTGCGCTACAACTTCTTCGGGCATGCGAGTTCACGCCTCGAAGGGCTAGCTTATTTCGGCAAATTCTACACCGCCGGGCAGATCAAATTGCGCATGGACCTGAGCTCGCGAAAGCCGATCTACCTGGAACCTGCGATCACGCTGCACCGATGGGATTGGTTCAATAGCTTCTCCAGTTTCTTCGAAGAGGTGCGCCCAGCCTATATCGTGAACCGCGAATTCTGGGCTGGTGCGAACGCCGGAATGGCCGTGGG
>JANNYL010000525.1:0-2737 GCA_031410075.1 Flavobacteriales bacterium | reverse complement strand
CAACGTGGGAAGCACTGGAGAGTATGCGAACAACGTCGGTATGGGCGGTGTGTTCAATATGGCTTTCGGGAGCTACTTCGGCGATTGGAACAGCTATAATAATTTCCTGCGCGCACCGCTCGGCAGCGGCAAAGGCCTGACCAACGTGGCGGCAGGTATTCCCAATTGGTTCTTTCACCACATGGGTATGGGCGAGAACATCGGGTACAGCACATTGGTAAGCATGAACAACACCACCATGTATGTGCCACAAAATCCAGTGTGGCAGGGCACACCATACAGCCGGGTTCACATGGGGCTTATGGGTGATCCAAGCCTGCGCCAAGTGATGGTGGCCATGCCTGGGAATTTGCAAGTGACCAACAGTGGAGGATTGGCCAGTTTTGCGTGGAACGCCGCAACTGGTGTTGATGGTTACTACATATACGACATGGGTGCGAGCAACGGAATTCCGGTGCGCATTTCACCGAACGTGGTCACAACGACTTCTTTCAGCAGCCCCTCTGTTCCATTTGTCGCAGGCCGCAAATACATGGTACGTGCTGTGAAATTGGAAACCGCAGCAACTGGTACTTTCTACAACATTTCGCTGGGCGTATTGGGCACTGCTTCAGGCCAAGCTTCCGCAGATTGCGCTGGGGTGGTTGGTGGTAGCGCCACGGTGGGTTCAGCATGCAACGACAATAATTCATGCACCACAGGTGATGTGTACAATGCGAGTTGCGTTTGCTCCGGTACCCCGGTGTCTTCTTCAGTAACGCTTACGGCTTATGGCCCAACCAGTTTTTGTACGGGCGGCGGGGTGCTTTTGGGCACGAGCACAGGCACAGGATTCACATTCCAATGGAAGTTGAACGGCAACATCATCTCAGGTGCAACGAGCAGCTCATACACGGCTACACAGAGCGGCAGTTACACAGTTACGGTTAACAATGGCGGTTGCTCTGGCTCATCGAATGCGATAAGCACATCCCTGACCGCGGCCCCAACTGCCACGATCTCCGCTGGGGGGGCTACCAGTTTCTGCACGGGTGGAAGTGTAGTGCTTAACGCGAACACAGGCACTGGATACACATACAGTTGGAAGCGCGATGGCACAGTGATCTCCGGAGCGACATCCAGCTCGTACACAGCGACCCTTGCGGGTAGCTACATCGTAAGTGTGAGCGCAGGAGGTTGTACAACAGCCTCATCCGCAACCACGGTAAGTGTGGGTGCGGGTTTGTCTGCAACCCTTACAGCTTCGGGAAATACAGGTCTTTGCACCGGCGGAAGTGTGGTGCTGAACGCGAATACAGGAACAGGACTTTCGTACGTGTGGAAGCGCGATGGTACGGTTATCAGCGGGGCAACCAGCAGCAGCTACACGGCTGCACAAGCAGGCAGTTTCACCGTTACGGTGAGCAATGGTAGTTGCAACGGTACATCCAGCGCCGTTTCGGTCAGTGTATCCGCAGCACCTTCGGCTTCCATCGTTGCCGGTGGTCCTACGAGTTTCTGCACGGGTGGGAGCGTGGCGTTGAACGCGAATACGGGCTCCGGTTTAACGTACGTCTGGAAGCGCAACGGTACCGTGATCAGTGGCGCAACGAGCAGTAGTTTTACGACATCCCTGGCAGGAAGCCATACAGTGACCGTAGCCAACGGAGGTTGCTCTGCAACATCTTCCGCTATCAATGTAAGTGTGACAGCAGGCCCGGTCGCTACCATCACCGCGGTCGGTTCCGTGAACCTATGTACCAGTGGTAGTGTGGTGTTGAATGCAAGCACTGGTTCCGGCTACGCCTACGTCTGGAAGCGTTCGGGCACGGTGATCACCGGCGCCACAAGCAGTAGCATTACGGCTACACAGGCTGGCGACTACACCGTGACCATTACCAATGGCGGTTGCACGGCGGTATCCTCGGCCCTCAGCGTAACAAGCGGTTCTGGCGCACAGGCTACACTTACCGCTTATGGTCCTACAAGTTTCTGTACCGGTGGTGGTGTGCTGCTCGGGGCGAATAGCGCTTCGGGGAATACGTACGTATGGAAACGTTCGGGCACGGTGATCTCTGGTGCGACCGGCTATCAATATACCGGAACGCAAACGGGTAGCTACACGGTCACCATCACGAACGGTGGGTGCACAAGCGTGAGCAATGCGATCAATGCAGTGAGTTCATCTACACCTTCAGCTACGATCACTGCCACCGGTCCGCTCACATTCTGCGAAGGCAAGAGCGTTATTCTGAACGCCAATTCGGGCACCGGGCTAACCCATGTTTGGAAGCGATCTGGTACCGTCATCAATGGGGCAACCAGCAGCAGTTTTACAGCAGTTATTGCAGGTAGTTACACCGTAGTGGTAAGCAATGGGGGATGCTCTACAACCTCCGCTGCTACGAGTGTCGCCACGCTCCCCGTACCGTTGGC
Source organism: Flavobacteriales bacterium (assembly GCA_031410075.1). GTDB lineage: Bacteria > Bacteroidota > Bacteroidia > Flavobacteriales_F > PHOS-HE28 > PHOS-HE28. Next base: position 322 of record JANNYL010000525.1, on the reverse strand, counting down.
ATCTTGTTCGGCGAACAATTCTGCAGGTACAGTGTCTGCAACAGCAACTGGTGGCCAACCTCCTTATGCCTATTCATGGAACACGGTACCTGTGCAAACATCAGCTACCGCATCGGTCCCGGCGTCAGGTATTTACACGATCTCGGTAACGGGTGGTAACGGCTGTTTTTCATCGTGTGCTGTGGAGATCGACATGCCGAGCTCCAGCGCTTGTGCGGGCACGCGAACAGAATCACAAGCCACTTGGGGTTCTGCTCCAGCCAATGGCAACCCGGCGAGCTACATGGCGACCAATTTCGCGGCGGCATTCTCCGCACCTAAC
>JANNYL010000524.1:0-1592 GCA_031410075.1 Flavobacteriales bacterium | reverse complement strand
CTGCCCGGCATGGATGGATATGAGACCTGTCGCTTACTAAGAACCTCAAAATGGGGCGCCCGTGCCACAGTGGTCGCCGTAACCTGACATGCAGAACCGGAAGATCGTGCGCGCAGCAAAGATGCCGGTTTCGACTATCACCTAGTGAAGCCGGTTGATCGCGCGCTCTTGTTCTCGGTGCTCAACGTATCCGCTGCGGACCGCGCAGCTGGACCACTTTAGGCCAGGCCCTCTACGATGGGGTGCGACCCCAGCCCTAGAGTTTCGTCCCCGGCTCCGAGGGGCACGCCTACATGGCTGTTCACGCGGCAGCCTACCGAGATGATCATGTCCAGGTTGTAGTGCTCAAGATCTCGCTTCACGTTTCGACGGCCCTCCTTCTGAACTGTGGCAAAAAGTGCCACAGTTGACGCCTCCAGTTCGCCCTCCTCGATGACGTTGCGAAAGTGCTTGGCGATGACAGACTTGTCCCGCTGGAACAACTCGGCCAACTGGAGCAGGGTCAACCAAAGGGTTTCATGCTGCAAGCGAACGCTCACCTGGGTGAAGCCGTCCTTGGTCTGGTAGATCAGTAGTTCTCCTTTGCTCATGACAACTGCTTGATGACGGACTTCCCGTCGATCGGGCTTTGGTCAAGATAGGGGCGGCGGGGAATTCGGTGGCACGCCTAACGTTCGCCTTCTCATGCACTGCCTACCAGCGGGAATGATTAGCGCCTTTGGGGGGCTAACCCAGAGGCACCCGCTTGGGTAGGAACGCCGCGACTTGCTGTCCATACTCAGTGAACAGCACTTGAAACGGTGCACCAGGACCGCGCGAATTCTTGTACATGATAGGCTTGACAACTCTGCTTTGGGCTAGGAACTGATAGGCCAGATCCTCGCTCATGTCAGGCTCCATCCGCTGGTCACGCACTCGTTCTAGCACCTCACGAATCGCGTGGTCCGGGCCCACGTGCTTTTCATAGAATGTCTTGGCAGGCATTCCCGCTATAACACCATGATGTCTCAGTGTCATTAACTCACCCGATAGTTGCCCTCGATCTGAGTCCAACTGATGATACTTCACCTTGCCCTCTTCGAGTGCTTGTTCGAGTGTTTGGATGTGCTTGATCAACTCAGTCTTATCGTAGCTGGTTAGCAATAGAGCTTTGTCTGCATTTACCCGAAAATTCCTGCGCTGAACAAGCAGCTTGTAGTACACCTTGTCAAGCGAGTTCAACAACCATGGAAACAAAGTCAGTGCCGCTAGTGCTGAGACTATCGGATACAAGTAAATCCGAGACCACTTGATCCAGTCGGTGGTGTACTCGTTTTCCGTGAGCCACTTCAGTCTGTCGAACAGATCCAGGTGTTCCATTGGATAAATGAGGACCAAAACTGCTTTCCAGTTCCAAAGAAGGAACATCAGAGCCAACGTCCCATAGAATGGATTCCGGACGCGAACCTTGATAGTTGACCAGAGTTCAGAGAGTATTTCCATCTCGACCAAGATAGCCTCTCGATTTCAAAGTGATTCACTGTTCAACTGGCCTTGTACGTGCTTCGCGTTAGGGATTATTCTATGACATGGGCAAGGGGTGTTCGTATTTC
>JANNYL010000523.1:0-2627 GCA_031410075.1 Flavobacteriales bacterium | reverse complement strand
GGGGAGCTCAGCAACGCTTGTAGGCTGGCGACCTGGGCTTCTGGTGCTGATGGAAAATGCATGGGGCGGCAAGTTACCCCGGAGCCTCATCCGGGGAGCCGCCCCATGCCGAACTCTTCCGTCGTATTCTACTTCCCTCCGAAGCCAACTGCCGGTGTTACCATGTGCTCGATCAGGATCCCAACACAACCAATATCGAATTGTTTGTCGCTGCGTTTAGGCTTTGGGTCAACTGCACCCGGAGCGGTCACTTCTACGATCAATCGTTTCGTTGCCGTAGCGGAGAATTCGATCTCATCAGCCATGTCGTGCTCCTGATTGTCCCATAACACCTTGCGCACCTCCTGGAACTCGGTTTTCTTCACGGTTCTGGTAACGTCCTTGAACTGACCTGTTGCTTTTCCTTCAGCATCCAGCAGCTCTTCTTTCTCAAGCACCTGTTCACTGATCTCACGCGGTTCGCGGATCTTTTCGATGAGCCGCGCCACCACATGATCACCGATCACTTTCTCATCATAACAGAACGATACCCGGTAGTCTTGACCGGTATAAACGATGATGTTCAATTCAGTTGGCACGCCGATCTGCACACTTGCGCTCTTGCTTTGGCCATTCAGGTTGAACCGGGTATCCGAGGACCTATCGCAATTGAACCTGTGATAGTCGGTGCAGTCTGATTGCGCCTGGGAAGCAATGGCGAAGAGCGCGCCAACGACCAAGAAGGAATACCGGAACGAGCTCATCATGGATGTGCGACCCGATAATTCGGGAAGTGGAATTTTGTTCATGTGTTTTTGCCGGATGCAGTAGCGTCCTCGGCTGTTGTTATGGCCGTCCTTAGAGCTTCCACCGCGGCCTTCAGTTCTGTGTATTTTTCAGCGGTGATGGAAACGGAGACATCGTCGCCCAGGACCATTCGACCACTGGTCGAAGTACCTGAGTTATGCGTACGCACCACGTTCAATTGGTCGTAGATGTCCCGAATGCTGGTAAGACTAGCGCGGGTTTGCGCAATATCCGCATCATCCTTCAAGGCGGCCATGATGTCAATAAGCTGCTCTAGGCTGGCCTTCTGTTCAGCGATCCGTGTGATCAATGGGTCCTTATCGCTGTACGTCTCTACTTTGTCCATGACCAGGTGCATGGATTCGATCCAGCCACCGGCAAGTACCATGGCAAGTGTAGGCCCCATGTTCTCTTCCTGAAGTTTTTGGTACGCCCCATAATAGGCTTCGTTGGTAAGTACGTCCAACGAATCCCCATGGGTGAGGTTCTTCTCGAGGCGCTGCTGAACCTCTCCATTGAACGAATTGGCAAGCCCTAGCTGATCCCCCAATTTTTTGCACGCGAGATAGTACCGCACCACTTCACTTTTGATATTGAAATTGCTGGCATACACCATATCAGTCGCATACACACCAAAATTGAGGGCCCGGCCATTGAGGGTTGCGAACCTGTCGGCGTTTGGTGCAACGCTCAGGGCACTCTTGTTCCCGTTCCCGTCCAGCTTTCGCACAATGGAGAACAATTCGTTCGGTGTTGGCATTTGGTAGATGCTGGCCACTTGGACCGAAGCATCATTACCTCCAATGATCAATTCCGGTTTCTTCTCTGTGCTTTGGGTTTCAACCGCTCCGCCGCAGGCCATTAGGAATATGGTCGCCAACACGGGCACAAAGGATCGTTGCTGCATGCTTTTCATGTCGTTGTCTCGGCAGGGCATATGAATTGGAATTCCAAATACGGAAGGCGACGCGAAGGAAATCACCACTTCCAACCTGCCCTATGCGCTACTCAGCTACTTTTGCGCCTCTTTTTCAACAACCCCTATGGCAAGCAACAGGACTTTTACCATGATCAAACCCGAAGCGGTGGCTGCAGGCCACGCCGGAAAGATCCTGGATATGATCATGGCGAACGGTTTCCGCGTGGTATCGCTCAAGTACACGCTCATCTCTCACCACGAGGCTGGTGCTTTCTACGAAGTTCATAAGGAGCGGCCCTTCTATGGTGAACTTGTCGATTATATGGCCAGCGGGCCTACATACGTGGCGATCCTTGAAAAGGAGAATGCGGTGGAAGACTTCCGAAAACTCATTGGAGCTACGGATCCTGCGAATGCTGAAGAAGGCACTATCCGCAAGCGTTTCGCGGAGAGCAAGGCCAAGAATGCGGTGCATGGCAGTGATAGCAATGAGAACGCGCTGATCGAGGGCCACTTCTTCTTCAGCACGCGCGAGCAGTATTGATCATCAAGCAGGCACAAGGCCTGGGATGCGCTTAGCTGATCCGAATATCCAACACCACTTCGCGTTCGCAGTGGCGGTTGATCATTTCCTTGAGCGCTGCGCGCATGAATGTGAGTTCCTGTCGCAAAGGGGCACTATCTACTTTAACTGTTAGTTGGCCACGGCGTAGAGTTATCTCCAACGTGTGCCGCGCTATCATTTCTCCTGCCAAGTTCGGCCATACTTCACGCACAGCTTGTTCGTCCAGTTTGGCGCCAAGACCATAGTCCTTGACCAATCCCTCAAGCGCCTGTTTCAGCGACTGCTCGTTGTTGCGCTTCATGGTGAGGGTCAATTACGGTACCTAGCTCAGGAATGATGTGATCCAGGGTGAAGAAT
>JANNYL010000522.1:0-2824 GCA_031410075.1 Flavobacteriales bacterium | reverse complement strand
TCGATTCTCCTGGTGGACTTGGCCACACGCTAACCCACGATACAGCAGTGGTGGTGCAAGTGAAGCGCGTTGTGGCGAACATGGATTCCAGCGCCTTCAACTTGAACGAAGACCTGCGTGCCCTGCAACGCAACTGGTTCTTCCGGAAGTACTTCAGGGAAAAGGAACGAGAGAAGATGAAGGGAAAATGATCCTGGATCGATCACGAGCCAGCATGCTGTGTTCTGGGGATGAACAACCCACGCAGTGTGGAGTTCTTTCCACACATCGTACTTCTTGATCAATTACGCGATCGCTATGCAGCCTTACGTGAACGCGGATCCCAGCACCTTCTCGGCACTATTGGCCATCTGGTACGCGCTGTGCACCTTTGAAACAACCAAACAAAAACAAAACCTACAACCATGTCACGCAGCAGCTCTCTATTAACGTTGGCGATCGGCCTTGCCGCCGGTGCAGCACTCGGTATCCTCCTCGCTCCCGCTTCGGGCAAGGACACGCGTAAGTCCATGATGAAGAAAGGCGAAAAACTTCGCGACCAGTTGAGCGACTTGGTGGACCAAGGCAAAGACCTGATGGGTGGTGCCATGGACAAAGCGAAAGATGCCGCTTCCGATGCTGCCGATAAAGCGAAGGACGCGGCCAACCAAGTGAAGAACGACATTACCAACCGCGCCCAAGAAGCCGGTTCACGTGCCAGCAGCACGATGCGTAGTTGATCACAACGCCACATGAACACTTACACCGATACTCCCCGGGACCCGCGAACAATAACGGATCCCGGGGAGTTCGTGGAAACGCTGGTCGGTTCCGCGAAAGAAGCATTGCGCAGCGAGCGCGATTATGTTGCCTTCATGCTGGCCAAGCGTTCGGCCGAAGTCACTGGGAAGTTGCTCGGCTCTATGATCGCGTACATTCTCGTGGGACTCATGGTGTTGATCGCCTCGCTCGGTGCTTCCATTTGGGTGGGTCGTGAATTGGGCGACATCGTGCTCGGCTTCATGGTGGTAGCTGGTATCTACGGGCTTTTCGCCGTAGTGTTCACAGCGCTGTGGAACGGGGCCTTGGGAAAACGATTCATTCTCGGCTTGATCAATAGCTTCTATGGACATTGAAAAACCCTTCGCTTCCTACACGGAAATGGAGACACACTTGGTAAAGTTGCGCGTGCTGCGCGATACACATGCCCTGCGCTTCGAAGACCATTGGCGAGCATTGGCCGACAAGGAAGTGCGGTCCGAGTTGTTCAAGGGCGCCGTTCAAGGTGCCGTTCACGAATTCGATCCCGCTCAGAAGATCACCGCACTTCTTTCCGGCGGCAGTATCGCCTCCCAGTTGATCATGGGAATGATCACACGGCGCGGCGGTATCCTGCGTCGCTTGCTCACCTCCGTGGCCGTAATGGCCGCACCGAACTTGTTGGCCAAACTCCCCTGGGCAAAAGTGATCGACTTGGTGCGAAACAAGGTGGGTCAACCCGCCGAACACGATATGAACGGTCATTCGTGACCCCCCGCGTTCGGAGCAAGTACGCACTTTATGTTACCAATTGACCTTACCGCCGACAACGGCGGGCACGGTTAGTTGTGTACACTCGTTCCCTAACGGGTAAGGCACAATGTCCCATGCCGTAGGTTGACGTTCTGAATTCGCACGATAACCAGCACTGGAATGCCCGCTCCACCGTCACCAGGAAGGCTCGTACGCACGTTATTACGCGTGTTCTTCTGGTTGATCGGTGCGCCATTTATTCTGATCGCTTTGTTGGCATTGGTCATCTACTTGCCACCGGTGCAAAATGTATTACGGACCAAGGCGATCAGCATTCTCGAAAAAAAGATCGGTACGCCTGTACAGCTGGAACATCTCGCTTTGCGTTATCCTTTGGGGTTGAGCCTTGATGGATTGTACCTGCAAAGCCAGAACGGTGACACGTTACTTTTCGCTGGTTCGCTGAAAGCACGCGTGTCGATAAGTGCGCTAATAAACAAACGTATCGGGATCAGTTCTGTCGAGTTGTCGAACGTGCGTGTTATCGTGCGACAAGCTGCGGACAGCACATTCAACTTCTCTTATATCATCGACGCCTTCGCCGGTACTGATAGTGTGCCGAACCCCAATAAGAAGGACACTACGGGCAGATGGAGCTTCGCAATAGAAGAAGTGGCGCTGGAAAATATTCGGGGGGACTTGGACCTTCAGCCACAACACTTGATGATGGCGCTTCGGATCGGAGAACTGGACGTGGATCTTGAAGAGTTCGATGCGAAGAGGAAACGCTTCCACGGTGGAACACTGGCGATCAGCAACACGCGTGTGGACCTGCGATCTGCGCCTGGCCCATCGGCTCCGGACAGCTATCCCCTTCTGAAAAACCCGCTGGCGAATTTGGATGTTCGGGTGAAGGAACTCGATCTTCATCAGGTGGGTTTTACCATGGTGAACACCCCTCGTGGCGATAGTCTTTGGCTGAACCTCGATTCGGGCGCGCTCGACGTGGATTCAATGCGGTCCGATGCACAGAAGGTGGCTCTGCATTTGTTGGAGTTGGGGTCGCCGCACTTCGGTATGGTGACCCGTGCTCCTATAAGGAGGATCGAAAGCGAAGTGGCACCACCATGGCTCGACCAGCACGATGCCTTCCGTTTCTGGGTTCGCGACTGGAACATCGCAGTGAAAGAATTGCGGATCAAAGACGGTGACCTGCAATTGCACACAGCGGCTATTGCATCAGCTGTTGCGATTTTTGATCCGCAGCATATCGCCTACAGTGGTCTGGAGCTGGAGTTGCGCGATCTCGTGTTCAACAATGATCGCATCGCGG
>JANNYL010000521.1:0-1565 GCA_031410075.1 Flavobacteriales bacterium | reverse complement strand
ATTCAAAGAGCAGCAAACAGGCGTACGACTTCTTGTGCAAGACCATCTATAATGATGCCGCGCGAGCATTGAACGAACTCGATGATCAACGGGCAAACTCACTTTACGCCAAGTACAAGGAGAACGTGCTGCGCTTGGACCCCGACCACGCGTTCAAAGAGCGTGACATCGAATTCGGAAATGCCTTGGGCACCGTTATGACGAAGCGATTCAACCAGAACAGGGAGGATACGACCTGGTTCATAAGAGCAATTGCGCTCTACAAACACGTACTCGAGCTCGATAGCTCCAATTACGGAGCGAATTACAACTTGGCTACGCTGTACTATAACAGGGGAGTGTACAATATCCAACGGATAAGCGCCGGAACCGATATACCGGGTATCCAGGAGATCCAAGTTGCTAGCCGCGAGTACTTCGCCAGCGCGCTTCCCTATATGCTGAAAGCGCACGGGATGAACCCGAAGAGGCGTGAGACGCTTCTTGGTCTGGAGGGTATTCATTACAGCTTGCAGGAAGTGGACAAGAGCGAGGAATACAGGCACAAGTACGAAGCGCTCGACCAGGAAACACCCCCCAAGGCACCAGAGCCAGGGCCGTCAAAGGACAAGTAATGCCAGCCATGCGGTTCAGGCTTACCATCGGCCGCCGGATCGGAATGGGCTTCGGTCTGTTCATTTTTTTCGCATTGCTGGTGGTGGTGCTTACCAACAGCACGCTGGAGCGGAGCCGTTCGATCAATACAGAGATCAATGAAGTCTACAGCCCCAGCGTGGATGCCGTTGTGCGCTTACGCAACCTGGTGGTGAACACACAAATGCTCATCAAATTCTGGGCGAACAATGAAAGCATTCCCGATGCGCCCGAGAAAACAGCCCTGATAGCGCTTACGGAACAGGACCTTCCAAGACTGATGGATCGCTTGGACACCCTTAGTGCGGGTTGGGAGAAGGAGGAGTTGGCTCTCTTGAACAAGAGCTTCGGAGAAATGGACAAACTCTTCGTGATGCACGAACGCATCAAGGTGATATTGCCCAAATTGGAGAGTTACAAGGACCCGTTCGTGTGGATGGAACGAAGTGAGCTGGCCGAAGAGGGTGGGCCGTTGGATGAACAAACCCGCATTCTTCTGGCGGATGTGGACGAGTTGTTGAAAATGCAAGAGGCTAAGCGCCAAAGTCTGAGCGGCGGAATGATCCGAAGTTTCGATTCGCTCAAGTTCTTTGTTCTCTATCTCGGAAGTGGCTTGGTGGTAGTCGGCATTATCGTCGCCTTTCTGATCATTCGTGGCATTGTGGGACCCGTACAGAAGCTGCGCACGGTGCTGCTTTCCCTTGGCCGCGGTGTATTTCCGCGTACGCGGATCCATGCCCGCAATGACGAGATCGGCGAAATGTCACAAGCGCTTACTGGACTCATCGATGGTCTTAAGCGGACTACCGAATTCAGCCACGCAGTAGCCGCAGGTGATTTCAATGCCGACTACCAACCCCTGAGCGAAGAGGATATGCTGGGACACGCATTGTTGAAAATGCGCACCGAGCTTGGTGAACGGGAACGCATTC
>JANNYL010000520.1:0-5657 GCA_031410075.1 Flavobacteriales bacterium | reverse complement strand
CCTCCGGCACATAGGTCGTTGATGATGTTGCTTGAAGACCATGTAGCGCCGTCATCCACACTGAACAACACGCCTTGGCCGTCCACAACGTTCAGATATCCGTCACAACTTCCGATGCAATTCTCATCCCCGGTGCCAATGGCATCGATCACCAGTGCAGGTGGTTCCAGAATTTCATAAGCAGCACTGCTGGTGCACCCGTTCACGTCCGTGATACTCACACTGTACATGCCGTTGCACAAGTTCTGCGCAACCAATTCGTTCGAGCCGGCCACATTGTTGCTCCATTGTAAAATGAAATCCGGGGTTCCGCCCGAGATGTTCAATGTGGCGGTGCCATCGCATGCATCGTGGCATACAGCATTTGTCGTTGCTGCTGTGGCCGTGATCGGCTCGCTGACTTCCACCAGCACCAACGCCATGTCGTTGGAGCATGGTGCTGTTCCGGACACAGTGTAGAGGTACCCACCTTCCTCGTCCACCACAGGGTCCATGCTTCCATTGTTCCCGACTCCGCTGGGGTTGGTCCAGGAGCCACCCACATCAGGGCTTCCCCCGAGCTCTGCGAACAGTTCTATAGCGGTTCCTTCCGGACAAAGTGTGATCTCACCATCCGCACCTGCATTCGGCGGTGTGATCACGACCACATTCACCACGGCGGCATCGGAAGGGCAGGGTGCCGTGCCTTGTACGGTGTAGGTGTAGGCACCCGCAACGTCCGTCGCTGGATCGAAGGTGCCGTTATGCAGTCCGCCATCAGGGGCATTCCACACACCACCGGTTTGTGGGCCCCCTTGCAATACGCCGAACAGATCGAACGGGCTGCTGCTTTCGCATGCCGTGTTCGCTCCATCGATTCCGGGCTCAGGGGGCGCTACCACCGTTACGGTAACGGTACTGCTCGCATCGATGCATGGTTCAGGTGCGTCCAGAAGATAGGTGTACACGCCACCGAGCATGATATTGGGGTCGAAGTTGCCATCTGGAATTGCACTTGGACCGCTCCATATGCCGCCTGCATCCGGTGTGCCTTCCAGTCGCTCGAACAGATCCGATGCATCGCCGGTCTGGCACAATGTGAGCGCGCCATCTCCACCAGGATCCGGGTTTTCCACCACGTTCACCACCACGTCAACCAAATCCGCTGGGCATGGCCATGTGCCATTCACCGTGTAAGTGTATGTCCCACTCACATCCACGCCGGGGTTGAAGCTTCCGCTGAAGGGGTCGCCGTTCACGTTGGTCCAACTTCCGTTGCTTGTGGGTGTGCCACCAATGAGTGTGAAGAGGTCGGCGACCGGGGAAGTGATGCAGAAGAGCCCGTTCCCGTTCGTTCCAGCATCTGGTGGTGATGAGAGAGTGATAACAACCGAGCTGCTCGCACTCACACATGGCGGAGGTACATCTATCGTGTAGGTGTACGTCCCATCGGCCATGGATGCGGGATCGAACGTGCTACCGATCACCAAGCTGGGGCCGCTCCAGGTGCCGCCAGCATCCGGCGTGCCGCCCAATTGTTCGAACAGGTCGATGGGGCTGTCACTCAAGCAAAGTGTCGCACCACTGTTCGCGCCAGGGTCGGGGTTTGAAACAACGTTCACTTCGACTATCGATATTTCGTTCGGGCAGGGAGCAATGCCCGCCACGGTATACTGGTAGCTGCCAGAAATGTCCGTTGCAGGATTGAAAAGCGGGCTATGCGCTGCACCGTTCGGGTCGGTCCAGGTTCCTCCGGCATCCGGTGTCCCGTTCAACTCGTTGAACAGATCGGTAGCGGGGGAAGTGATGCACAGTGCGACCGATCCATCCGCACCAGGTTCGGCAAGTGCGATCACATTCACGGTCACGTTACTGCTAACGCTCAAGCAGGGAAGTGGCACATCGATCAGGTACGTGTAGTCGCCTGCGATCATGGTCGCTGGGTCGAATTGCCCATTGACCACCAAGCTGGGTCCGCTCCATGTACCACCTGCATCGGGAGTCCCGAGAAGCTGCGTAAAGAGATCGATCATTGTTCCGGTTTCGCACAACGTGATGCTGCCGTTCAAGCCAGGATCAGGGATAGTTGCGATGCTTACCGTTACGGTGGACGAAGCTGACGGGCAAGGGGCAAGGCCCGTAACCGAGTACACATAATCACCTGGTGGATCAACGGCAGGGTCGATCATGCCACTATGCGTGGAACCGTTGATCGACCATGTGCCGTTCGCATCCGGTGTTCCTCCGAGGAAAGTCGCGAGGTCAACCGGAGCGCTGCTGATGCACAATGTTGTCGCTCCATCCGTTCCTGGATCGGGTGGCACATTCACATTCACGACCACATCAGCGGTAACGGCTGGGCACGGTGCGTCGCTTGGAACTGTGTAGGTGAATGTTCCGGAGGCATCCACTGCCGGGTCGAAGTCGCCTGCGTGCGGGTTGCCGTTAACACTCCATGCGCCATTCAGGTCCGGTGTTCCTCCGAGTTGCCCGAACAGATCTTGGATCGCACTTGAATTACATACGGTCAATGAGCCAGGATCGCCAGCATTCGCTGGTGCAACAGTGGTGATAGTCACGTTGCTCGAAGCACTTATGCAGGGCAGCGGTACGTTGATCGTATAGGTGAAGACACCAGACTGATCCATCGCAGGGTCGAAGGTGCCGGTCTGCGAAGAACCATCAGGTGCGGTCCAGAGACCTCCAGCATCCGGTGATCCGTTCAGCACGGAGAGCAGTTCGAATGGTGCATCGGACATACAAACTGTGTTGTTCCCTGGCAGCCCTGCATCAGGATTCGACGTGACGTTCACCAACACATTGGCCGATGCGTTCGGACAAGGAGCCACGCCTGGAATGCTATAGGTGAAGACCCCTGGCGTATCGGTCGCTGGGTCGAACGCTCCCGTGCTTGGTCCTCCACCGGGCGCTGTCCATAGACCACCAACATCCGGCGTGCCGCCCAATTGAGCGAACAGGTTTGAAATCGGGCTTGCTGAACAGAGCAGAATAGCTCCATCGGACCCGGCATCAGGTGCGCTGGTGATGCTCACGACAACTTCCGAGGAGACCAACGGACAAGGTGCTGTACCGCTCACCGTGTAGGTATAGGTTCCTGCCAGATCCACCGCAGGGTCCAATAGGCCGTTGAACGCTCCTCCGCCAGGCGAAGTCCACGTACCTGTCGCTTCGGGTGCCCCATTCAGTTGATCGAAGAGGTTTGCAACCGATCCATTCGCACAGAGTGAAATGACACCATCACCACCTGCATCGGGCGGTGTGTTCACTGTTACCACCACTTGCGATGCGTCATTCCCGCAAGGCGATGTGCCTGTGATCGAGTAGTTGTAAGCTCCGCTGATGTCCGTTGATGGGTCCAGATCGCCGCTGAATGCCAAGCCGCCCGGACCGGTCCATACTCCGCCGACGCCAGGTGAGCCGCCAAGCGAATTGAACAGAGAAACAACCCCGTCGATGGCGCAAACGGTGATGGATCCATCGAGACCCGCGTCTGGCGGGTTGATCACAGATACGTTCACCACAGAAGAGGCGCTTGGACAGGGGGCTGTGCCAGCAAGCGTATAGTTGTAATCACCCGGAACTGCAGTAGCAGGATCGAACGTTCCACTGAAGGCGGTCCCATTTGGATCGGTCCATGACCCACCTGATGACGGACTACCGTTCAATGAACCGAAAAGCGGAACTGCGGCGTTGGTCGCACATAGCGTTAGCGAACCATCAGTGCCCGCATCCGGCATGGCTTGCAAGAAGATGGTTACCGTGCTGCTTGCTCCGGAGCAAGGAAGCGGAACGCTGATGGTATATGTGTACACGCCGGCCAGATCGACGGCAGGATCGAAAGTTCCGTTGTTCGAAGCACCTCCCGGGGCCGTCCAAGCACCTCCAATATCAGGTGTGCCACCAAGCAGCGAGAAAAGGTCGGTGGAGTTCGCTGATTCGCAGAGCAGGATGGCTCCGTTGATCCCTGCATCAGGCTCAGTTGTCACTACCACGTCAACCAGTGCGCTCGCTGCTGGACATGGTGCAGCTCCACTTACCGTATACGTGTAGCTGCCTGCCGTACTCGTACCGGGAATGAAAATGCCAGTGAACGCGATACCTCCTGGATCCGTCCAGCTCCCCCCACCATTGGGTGTTCCGCCAAGCACGGTCGTGAGAGCTATTGGCCCACCCGAGATGCACAAGGTCAGAGTAGCATCCAACCCTGGATCCGGTGCATTCTGTACCGTAACATTCACTGTTGATGCAACGCTACTGCACGGTGCCGGCACGGTGATAGTGTATGTGTAGATCCCACCTGCATCAGCGGCGGGGTCGAAACTGCTGGAGTGGATCGCACCTCCAGGTGCTGTCCACGTGCCTCCAACATCCGGGCTTCCACCCAGGGAGCCGAACATGTCGACAACCGAACCGCTCTCACAAAGCACGATCGCAGCGTCCAACCCCGGATCGGGTTCGCTTGCTACCGAAACCACTACGATCGCACTCGCGTTAGGGCATGGTGCAACTCCATTCACGGTGTAGGTGTAGTCCCCAGGGGTGCTTGTTCCCGGGATGAATGATCCGTTGAACACTCCACCACCCGGCGCGGTCCATGTTCCGCCAACGGAAGGAGCTCCACCGAGGCTAGCGAAAAGCGCGGTTGTGTTTCCACTGACGCATAATGTGAGCGCACCATCAAGACCCGCGTTCGGTGGTTGTTGAATGTTCACCTGCACGGTTGAACTCACACTGCTGCAAGGCGCAGGTACCGCAATAGTGTATGTGTACGATCCTGCCGCATCCGTTGCCGGGTCGAACGATCCAGAGTGCGCTGCGCCGCCGGGTGCGGTCCACGTGCCACCAAGATCCGGCGAGCCACCGAGTGATCCGAAAAGGTCTGTGGCTGCAGCTGTTTCGCACAGGGTTAAAACGCCCGGTGTGCCCGGGTCGGGTTCGGCGGTTACCGTGACAGAGACCACTGCGCTTGCGTTGAGGCAAGGTGCAACTCCATTCACGGTGTAGGTGTAGTCGCCAGCTGTGCTTGTTCCAGGGATGAATGATCCGTTGAACGCCCCGCCACCGGGCGCGGTCCATGTTCCTCCAATGGAAGGAGCTCCACCGAGACTTGCGAAAAGTGCCGTTGTGTTTCCGCTGATGCACAATGTAAGAGCACCATCAAGGCCTGCGTTCGGTGGTTGTTGAACGTTCGCCAGCACGGTCGAACTCACGCTGCTGCAAGGCGCAGGTACCGCAATGGTGTAGGTGTACAATCCTGCCGCATCCGTTGCCGGGTCGAACGATCCGGTATGCGCTGCGCCGCCGGGTGCGGTCCAAGTTCCACCAAGATCGGGTGTGCCACCGAGTGATCCGAAAAGGTCTGTGGCTGCGGCTGTTTCGCACAGGGTTAAAACGCCCGGAGTGCCCGGGTCGGGTTCGGCGGTTACTGTGACAGTGACCACTGCGCTCGCGTTGGGGCAAGGTGCAACTCCATTCACTGTGTAGGTGTAGTCGCCAGCGGTGGTTGTTCCCGGGATGAATGATCCGTTGAACGCTCCGCCACCGGGCGCGGTCCATGTTCCGCCAACAGTAGGAGCTCCACCGAGACTAGCGAAAAGTGCCGTTGTGTTTCCGCTGATGCACAATGTGAGAGCACCATCAAGACCAGCGTTCGGTGG
>JANNYL010000519.1:0-4226 GCA_031410075.1 Flavobacteriales bacterium | reverse complement strand
CCGTCATTGCTCATGGATATCAAAGGTGACTTGAGCGGCCTCGCAGCGCCTGGAACGGTCAATGAGAAGATCACCGCCCGCCATCAGCGTTTGGGGTTCGCGTATGAACCTGCTCAGATACCTGTGGAATTGCTCACGTTGAGCAATGAACCGGGTGCGCGTTTGCGTGCCACCGTAAGCGAATTCGGACCTGTTCTTCTTAGCCGCATCCTGGACCTGAACGAGACGCAGCAAAGCGTGTTGGCGTTGGTGTTCAAGTACTGCGATGACAAAGGGATGCCCTTGCTCGACATCAAGGACTTGCGCCGGGTGTTACAGTTCGTTACCCAGGAAGGGAAGGAGGACATCCAGAAAGCCTACGGATCGGTGAGCCCTGCCACGGTGAACATCATTATGCGCAAGCTCATCGAACTGGAGCAGCAAGGGGCGGAGAAATTTTTCGGGGAACGCAGCTTCGACCCGCAGGATATGCTCGTACAGCGCGATGGGAAGGGCGTGGTCCATATCGTTCGCTTGAACGACATACAGGATAAGCCGCAACTCTTCAGCACTTTCATGCTTTGCTTACTGGCTGAGATCTACAGCACGTTTCCGGAGGTCGGCGACTCGGAGAAACCGAAACTCTGCCTCTTCATCGATGAAGCACACCTCATCTTCAGCACCGCGACACCAGCGCTGTTGCAACAGATCGAGACGATCATCAAACTGATCCGGTCCAAAGGCGTTGGGGTCTTCTTCTGCACACAAAACCCCATGGATGTGCCCGACAGTGTGCTGGGTCAATTGGGCTTGAAAGTGCAGCATGCCTTGCGGGCATTCACAGCCAAGGATCGAACGGCTATCAAGAAAACCGCTGAGAACTACCCGCTCACTTCGTATTACAACACGGAGGAATTGCTGACTTCCCTCGGGATCGGCGAGGCCATTGTTTCCGCATTGAGCGAGAAAGGCACACCTACACCGCTTGCTCATACGCTAATGCGGGCGCCGGCAACGCGGATGGACATATTGAACCCAACAGAGATCCAGACCCTGGTGAGCAATAGCGCCATGGCCCGCAAGTACAATGAAGTGATCGATCGCGAAAGTGCTTTCGAGATCCTCGAGAAACGGCTGAAGGAGCACGAAGAGAGCGAAGCGGAAGGGGAGGAGGAGGACAAGAAAAAAGATCCATCCAACACGGACTCACGGCGTACGAAAGAAGAGCCGAGTACCTTTGAAAAGCTCAGCAAGAACACGATGGTTCGCCAAGTTGGCCGCACCGTTGCGAGTGCGCTCACGCGCGGTTTGCTTGGCGTCCTTGGGGTAAAAACCACCACCCGCCGGCGCAAGAGCCGCGGATTATTCGGATAGACATGAGAAATTCTGTGATCCTGTTTTGCCCAGCCCTGTTGCTGGCGTGTGCGGCGGCTCCGGCTCCTTATCCTGGATCTGGGGGTGACCAAAGCGATACGACAATTGAAAGCCCTACCGGGGCCGCGCGCTTGGCCCCTGGAACGTTCGTGTTCTACAACGTGGAGAATCTCTTCGACACCAAGAACGACGAAGGCTCTGGCGATGATGATTTCACGCCAGAAGGCAAGCTGAAGTGGACCAATGACCGATACGCCAACAAGCTGAACCGTTTGGCAGAAGCCCTAACGCTCACAGGAAAAGAACTTCCATACCTGATCGGGCTTTCCGAAGTGGAAAATGCCCGCGTTGTTAGCGACTTGTCACACGAGAATGCCTTGGCCCAGGCGCAATACGGGGTGGTTCATTTCGATTCGCCCGATGAGCGCGGGATCGATGTGGCGCTATTGGTCGCGAAGCATCTCGGAAAGATCGTTACCCAAGAGGCGATCGCGGTGAACTTGGAAGGCGGTGATGCCACACGCGACATTCTTCATGTTGAGATCGAAGTGAGGAGTGGCGAAAGACTGCATGTGTTCGTGAACCACTGGCCCAGCCGGCGCGAAGGGGAAGCGGAAAGTGCGCCTAAGCGAATGATCGCCGCTAAAACGTTGCGCACCAGTGTTGACCGCATCCTGGCCGCAGATGCAAAGGCGCGTATTCTGATCATGGGTGACCTGAACGACACACCCACCAACACCTCACTGCTCGAAGGCCTTGGAACCTCGGTGGACCCCAAAGACACAAAAGCACGCTTCGTTGATCTTGTTGCTGCTGACCAAGGCAAATACCCTGGATCCGTAGCGCGCGACGGGGTTTGGAGCTACTTCGACCATATGATCGTAAGTCAGGGTCTGCTTCACTCGAAGGATCATGGTTTGCGCGCTGTCTCGGCCGCTTCACTCAAAGAAGAACGCCTCATCTTCCGTCATGAGAAGTATGGTGACCAACCGAACCGCACGTTCAGTGGTCGGGACAGTTATCACGCCAATGGCTATAGCGATCACTTGCCGGTGGTGTTGCTGGTGGAATGAAGAAACCCGGCCATTGAGCCGGGTTTCCTGAACTATTCATTCCAATGATCAGTCGCGACTGCGGCCCGTGGCCATCATCACATAGTACGCGAGCGTTGCGTTAGAACCGATCGCGGCCACTACGTACGTGCGGGCCGCCCATTTCAAGGAGTCTTCGCTCATGGCGAATTCACTCGTGGTAACCACACCGCTGCGCTTGATCCAAGCCAAAGCCCGGTTGCTTGCGTCATATTCCACTGGCAGTGTTATCAGGCTGAACAAGGTGGTAAAGGCGAAAAGGCCCACACCCGCCCAAAGCAGCGTTGTGCCGAACGACGAGGTGAGCATGATACCTGCGAGAATGACCCATTGCATGAATTTGCTGCTCACGTTCACGATCGGAACCAGTGAACTCCGCATGGCTAGCCACTGATAGGCCGTGGCATGTTGCACAGCGTGCCCACATTCGTGAGCGGCAACTGCAGCGGCAGCAGCATTTCTGCCGTGGTAGACAGGTTCGCTCAGGTTCACGGTCTTGTTCGCCGGGTTGTAGTGATCGGTCAATTGCCCTGGCACACTGATCACTTTTACATCCCGGATCCCACTATCGTTCAGCATTTGCGCCGCGATCTCAGCACCGCTCATACCGTTGCTGAGCGGGGTTGCGCTGTACTTCTTGAAACGGCTCTTCAATTGCTGGCTTACCAGCATACTCACCAGCATCATAACGATACCGATGATCCAAGCTCCCATCATGGTCTATTCTGTTTTGGTTGCACCACATTGACAAACACAGCGCCGACTTGTTCGATACGTCAAGCTGGCAGACTCCAAAAGGTTGACTAATCGTGATCCTCCAGATCGGCCTTCTTGATCTCTTCGTCCAAGATCTCCTCGATCCGTTTGCGCGCCATTTCGTCCAACTTTTCGTTTGTTTGGGCCTGCTTCTTCATAAAGCGGAACATCGCGCTCTTCTTGATCTCATAGGCCGTGTACACCGTGAAGTCCTGCGTGGTCTCGTTCAAGCGGATCTCCTCACCGATCTTGCGCAGGTCACCGATCTGGGTGTTCATTACCTCGCGCACCAGCGTTTGGAACTTGTCCGCCACCTCGGCATTCTGTGCGTTCTCGGTTTGCCCTAAATACTGATCGGTTACCGCTCGGATGTTCGTGCCTACCTGGCCGGCAAGCTGGTTTTTAGCATCTATATCGCTTTTGCCGCGGGCGATGTTCTGCTTCACGCTTACCCCGGTCCCCGTACCTCGGAAGAATCGGTTATTACTCATGTACTTGTTCCCTGAGAAAGGGGCTTCCACCTTGACACCTGCGGTTGTTGGCTTACTGCTTTTACAGGCTGGAAAGGCCAGAAAAAGTGCCATCAAGACGGCGATGCCAGGGGTTGAATAGAGGGGGCGGGTCATAGTCATCGTGTTCGTGCGCTGCGAGTTGATCCAGAGCGGTTCGCACAAAGAAAACACCATGCCACAGCATATGTTGCTGAAATGAACCTTATTGCCATATTTCGGAAAATTCCACCCACAAAACACCAGCGTCAGGCAATGGCGCACTGAACATGAGAGCTCTAAAAACCATCGGTATCATTCTGCTGGCCTTGGTAGCCATTGTGCTTGCCATGGCCGCTTTCGGAAAAAAGGACTTCCGTGTTGAACGATCGATCACCATCAACACACCGGCAAGTGCTGTCTACGCGAACATGAATACGCTGGCGGGCATGGACAAGTGGGGACCTTGGAAGGAAATGGAGCATAACATGACTTCGACTCTTTCGGGTAGCCCGGATGGTAAGTGGGTGCGATAAGC
>JANNYL010000518.1:0-1754 GCA_031410075.1 Flavobacteriales bacterium | reverse complement strand
ACCTGCCCAGAGTATTTGATCGTTGTTCGGGTCAACAACAATGGCGCGAACGCGACCACCGATGTTATCGGGACCCATTTCGATCCAGTTGTAAACCGCTGATTTCCGTTGATCGCTATTGTATGCGGCCACGGCTTTGCCCATTCGCTCCCGATCTCCCGGTTCCACCTGGCCCGTAACCACATTGCCACGCACCAAGTTGAGCCATTCCAACGCTCCGAGATAACCTTCAGCAGGGCGATCGGCCGAACGCGGAGCATAATGCAACTGATTGCTGTTGCGAACGTGCAAGCCGATGCTGGCCAACGTGGCAACACCGAAAAATCCAAGGATCAGGGAACGGTTCATCGTTGTAAATGGGTGTATTGCGTAGTTTACAAATATAGACGCCAATTGTTCGCGGCAGTGCGTCGGAATAACCGTTCTGAATGGTATTCTATACAAGTCCGAGTGATCTGACCAGTAAGGATCAGTGGATGTGCTTTTCAGCGTGGTAGCTGCTGCGAACCATGGGACCGCTCTCAACAAAGCGGAACCCACGCGACAAACCCGCTTCACGGAAGGTCTCGAACCGATCCGGATGAATGAATTCCACGACCGGCAAATGGGCCTTGGTAGGCTGAAGATATTGCCCTAAGGTGAGGACATCGCACCCTACGCTGCGCAAATCGTCCATGGTTTCCAAAACCTCGTGATCAAGCTCACCAAGGCCAAGCATGACCCCGCTTTTGGTGCGCAACCCGGCTTTTTTGGCGCGCATAAGAACCTCAAGGCTTCGATCGTATTTTGCTTGGACTCGCACTCTCCTTGTCAAACGCCGAACTGTTTCCACATTGTGGCTGAGAACTTCGGGTTTCGTTTCGAGCACAATGTTCAAGTTGTGCCATTCACCTTTGAAGTCGGGGATCAGCGTTTCGAGCTTGGTTCCGGGGCTACGGCGCCGCACGGCACGAATAGTTTGGGCCCAAATGTTCGCTCCACCATCAGCAAGGTCATCGCGATCAACGCTGGTGATAACACAATGCTTAACTCCCATCAGCTCCACGCTGCGCGCAACGCGAGCAGGCTCGAACGGATCGGCATCCAAAGGCCGACCGGTGGCAACCGAACAAAAACCGCAGCTACGTGTGCAAATGTTGCCTAGTATCATGAAGGTGGCTGTACCCTCGCCCCAACACTCACCCATATTCGGGCAATTGCCGCTTTGGCAGATGGTGTGCAGTTTGTGCTCCCCTACTATCTCGCGAACCTTCTTGTACTTCTCACCTGTCGGGAGTTTTACTCGCAACCAATCCGGCCGACGACGGTGATGGGGGCCAACAACAGGTTGTGCTTCTGGGCTGGCAGCCTCCAAATGTTCGCTCATCGTACAGTCTTGCCACCGAACTGGAGCGCCAAATAAAGCTCGAAAAAAAAGCGCTTGTTCACTATAACTTCATCTTCGACCATGATCGGAATCGTCGTTGGGTATGCATCCAGTGTGGCCCCAACCTCCAGCGCCCGAATACCCGTATTGTCCCCCGCGTATTCGAAATTCAACCCCAATCGACCGAACGCACCCGGCATTACGCTCAATTCTCCTAATCCACGGAACCATGAAGCACGCCCAAATATGTTGCTGGACCGGTGAATAGCGGGATCATAACGTTCTTCGACTATGTTGTCGTAAGGGGCTATCTCCTTCCCATCAAGTCGGTAACCGATCTGCAGGTACACCGCTTTCAATAGCGCGAATGACGGACCTATACCCCACA